>DATBBD010000188.1:0-7486 GCA_036271175.1 Polyangiaceae bacterium
GCGATGAGATGGTGGCTGCCCGGTCGCATGTGAAACTGGTACCCGATCGACAGCACGTCGGTCGTGTTCGGGGTCTTCTCGGCGTAGCAGTTGACGATCTCTTGGCCGGGTTGGAGGAGATACTTCGCGACCTCGGTTGGGTCGTCGGGATCGGTCGGCCCGTAGTGGAGCTGGAACCCCTCGGCCGCGGACGGCGCGGCGATACACGCTGCGTTTCCAGGGTACGGCGTCGAAGCGCACGTTCCCGCACCGGTCGTCGACTTGTCGTCGGGCGCGCCCGAGCTGCAGCCGGCTATTCCGATCGCGAGCGCTACCGTGAGCGCATTCAGTCGACTCGTGTTCATCGTCGGTCTCCGAGACCAGTGCGGACCGCCGGCAGCGCTTCATCGGCGCAGAGCCCTCCCGCAAGCGCGCTGAATTCGCACGCGCCCACGGAGATCCTCGACTGCGGTGCTGATCTCTCGAGCTCAATCTAGGCGCAGTCCAACCTGGAATCGAGGACAGATGTGGACGATGCGGTGGTCATTTCAGCCATCCAACACCTGGTAACGCACGTGCCTTGGTTTAATGGGGCAACCTCGTCGGCTCGGCGCACGCAGACACGACTGCGCACCCGCACGCCGTGGGCGTCGTGCGACCGCCCCTCGTCGCGCGCAACGATAGTGTGCAGCGACATGCACACGTGTCGTGCACACATCGCGTGATCCGCTTTCTCGATTCGACCCCCTAACTCTCGATGGGTCGAAACACTGCGAACGCGAACGATTTACAACGAAGTTTCGTCGGAGTCGCGGCCAGCGTCGTGTTGACGATCGCTTGCGGCAAAGGGGAAATCCGCGGGGGTGCGGTGCTGGACGGCGGAAATGTCGATGCGCGCCGCGGGGTTGGCGCGGGCGGAGCGACGTCCAGCGGAGGCACGAGCACGAGCACCGGAGGCATCGGCGGCATAGCCAATTTGGGAGGCGCCTCGAGCACCGGTGGCGCCGTCGTCGTCGGAACTTCGGGCGGCGCGACGGATTCTGGAACCGCGACGCCGACTCGTGACGCGGCGACGAGCGCCGAGCCGGATGCCGGCAAGCCCTGCGTGACGGCAGGAACCGAGCTCTGCGACGACTTCGAGAGCGGCCAGATCGACGGCGCGAAATGGGAAACCCCGAAGCCGTCCGACGGCGTCAGCGTCGTGGTCGACCGTGAGCACGCGCATGGCGGCAACTACGCCCTTCACATTCACGGCGTCGCCGGACAAATCAACAACGGCGTGCTCGCCGAATCGGCGACCTTTCCCGCTCAGAGCAACTCGTTTTACGCGCGCATTCTCGCTTACGGAACTCCGTCGTTCGAATTCGGGCCGTGGGCAAACACCAAAGCCGTGCCGAGCGAGTGGGTGTGTCTCGAGCTGTTCGAAGACGGCTCCGATCCGAGCACCGAACGCCGCAAAGTGTGGGTCGACGACCGCGAGCTCACCGAGCTCGAAAGCGACTCGGCGAAAGCGGCGGGCACCGGCCACCCGAACCACGAGCCCGGCATGTTCGACCACGTGACGGTCGGGCTGTGGGAATTTCATCCGAGCCCGACCTTGACGGACATGTGGGTCGACGACGTGCGCGTCAGCAGCGAGAAAATCGGGTGCAAATAGTCGAGCCCGACGAGCCGTCGCAACGCGCAGGCTGTAACCGGCGCCGCGCTCATTCGTGTGACAGCTGCGACGCGGGGACGATCTCCTTCGCCGTGCTCGGGCTCGACCACGACAAGACGATCGTGCCGGCGCCGCCCGCGTTGTACCAATCGAGCTCGAGTGCGACGGGCGATCCTGCCGTGAGCGCGATGGTGCCGCTGTCCTCGGTCGGCGAGTGCAAGGTTTCATCGTCGACGACGACTTGCGCCGCGAGGGTGAGCTTCACGCCGTCGTCCGACGTCGTATAAAAGGTGTACGTCTCGTCGAACTCCGGCGTGACGAACCCCGTCCAGCGCGCCGAATAATTGCCGTCCGCGGCGATCGTCGGGTCCGGCGATTGCGAGTCGGACCACGTGAAATCGACGAAGGGATCGACGCGGGTCAGCTTCAAGGACGTGTAGTCCGAGCCGTCGAAATATTCGCCGGTCAGCCCCGCTGCGCGCGGCGCACCGGTGTCGGGAAGAAGCGCGACCGTGCCGCCACCGTCCATATTAGTGGTCATAACTCTGGCGTCCGCGCCGGTGTCCGTCGGTCGCGTCGAGGCATCGACCGGCGACGTCGTGCCAGGCGCCGAAGCATCCGTCGCAACGCCGCCGTCGGGGACGAGCCCGGCGATCCACGTCCCGACGCAGGCGAGCTGTGTCGACGACACGGGCGCGCCGAGAAAGGGCATGCGTTCGCCGCAAGGCGGGCTCGAGGTCAGCTTCGTATAGAGAAGGCTGCTCGACGGATCGCCGGGCACGACGAGCTCGCCGGCGCACCCCGCACCGGTTGCGTCGATGCCGACGAGCCGCGACAAGACGTTCGGCGACGCGTGATCCAACCCTTGCGCCGGGTTCGTCGCGCTGTGACATCCCGAGACGGCGCATTGGTTCGACAAAAGCTGCGGGACCACGACGGCCGCGCAATCGACGGCGGACGAGCTCGACGCGCGCTCGAATCGCTCGGGGTTTTCGAGCGTGCCCGGACAACCTGCGACGACCGCCGGCGAAAAGACCGCGATCGCAACGCGCCATCTCGACCGCGGCGAAGAGAACGACGTCCGAGCCATCAGAAGATCGCCGCTCCGCCCACGTTCAACGATTCGTATTGATCGAGCGCGCCGCCCGCGACGTACTCGTCTCCGGGAACCGGGCGGAGATCGTAAAAGATACGGTCGTACCGAGCTTCGAGTCGCGCTTCGAGCCACGGGAGCACGCGAGCGGAAGCGCCGACGCGCGCGCCCACGCCGTGCACCGATTCGTGTGGGAATCGCGACTGCATCGGCTCTGTGTCGAGCACCTGCAGATAGCTCACGCCGGCGAACGCCGCGAATGCGCCGAATGGCACCCGCGCGTCGAGCTCGGCGCGGAGCAGGTGGTACCGAATCTCCGGGAGCTCGCCCGCGGCGACCGCCACGGAATCACCGAAACCGAAAGACGAACCCACGTAGGAAGCGCGCACGCCGAGAAGCGGCGCTGCTTCGGATTTTCCCGTGTGGATGCGCGCCGCGACGCCGACGTCGAAGGCGCGGAACGACGTCGAGACTCGGCCGTGGTCTGCCGTTTCGGAATCGAACCCGAACGTCTGCGTGACGCCCAGCACGACGCCAACGTCTTTCAAGACGCCGACGTCGCTCCGCGCGAATGGATATACCTCGGCGTTCGCCGCAATGCCGGGGCGAAGCGCGACGCGATACGGCCGTAAATTGTGCGTGATCGGGTCGGTGAACGAGAAAGAACGGAACGCCCCGTCGTAGGCGACACCGACGATCGCGGTCGCCCGATCGAATCGGTTCGGACGCGACGGCTTCTCATGGGGCGCGCTCACCGGACGATCGGGCTCCGCGGGCTCCGGCGCGGGCGACGTCGTCGCCGCGTCGGGATCTGGCGTCGCTTCTTCGACCGCCGCGGGCGGCGAGTGGCGTTCCGGGAACGCCAGGTCGAGGAACTCGCTCCATTGCGCGGTCCGCGTCGCGTCGGTGTCCTTTCGGTCGAGCTGAACCGTGTCGAATGCTCCTTCGCCTTTGACGCGCACGACGATCGTCGGCGCGTCGCCCGTGCCGCGTTGGGGAACCGTTCCCGCGATGAAGGCGTCGGCGCCGGCGAGCTGGGCGGCTCGCTTCAACTTTGCGGCGAGACGGTCGCGCGCCGCGTCGGTTGCAAGAGCGGCCGCGAGGCGATGCGTCACTCCGACGATGTGAATGCCGCGCTCGGTGTCGTCGGATGCCACGACGGCGACGGCGTCACCGAGCGCGCGAACGACGTCCGCGCGCACCTTGTCCGCGCCGCGTCCTTCGAAATAGACCGCCACTCGGAGCGGCGCTTCCGCGAAGGCAGCTCGCGCGAAAAGCGCCGACAGCAGCACCGAGCAGGCGACAATGATGGAACGCGCAGAACACCTCATCGCGACGACACGACCTTTTTGTTAGTGGGAGGGTCGACCGATTCGGATCACCTGAGGCGGCGTTCATTGCTCGGGGATGCAACACGCCGGACAATCGTACGTGGCGAACGTCGTGACGCCGGTGCACGGGACGCCGCCGCAAGAGCCGCCCAACGAGCCGCAACTCGGCGTGCACTCACCGCCGTCGAGCGGAATCGAGTGGGGGGGATTGCACGGCGTGTCGTTACCGGCGGGGTCAGTCCGATCGGGCGCAAAATACAGGCGATCGAGCTCTGTGCCGTCGACCGCGTTCGCGATGACCAGCGCGTGAGCACCGGCGGAAAGTTCGAACGTCAGCGGCGTCCCATAGTCGACGTTGTCGTGGAAGGGATCCCAAAACCAAGTATCGCCCGTGGTGACGCGCCACTTCACCCAATCACTGCCGTCGACCTGAAACCAAAACCGATTCTCGTCGATGTTCGGCGAATGAATGCGCCCCCAAATGAGATACGTGCCGGTGACGGGAGCGTCGAGTGCGTACTCGGCGCGCGCCGAACCGGGAGCATCGTCGAAGGACGCGCCGATCGCCGTGTAAATGAATTGTCCGCCCGATGCGGTGGACACCTTACCGACTTCGAATCCACCCGAGAGAACACCGCTTTCCGCTTCGAGATACACGCCGAGTCCGCCGTCGCCGCGCCGACCGGCGTCGATATGCCGGCCCGCATCGGCGCTCGAGCTCGTCGGGTGATCGAGCTCGCCGATGTTCGTGATGCGCGAGTCGCACCCGGTCGTTCCGATCGCGATGCACACGATCGCGATCAGCGGCGCCAGCCGGGCTCGCCGCCACGGGTTCACTTGGCCTCGACGAACCGCTGCAACGTCGCGCTGTGAGGGCTCGTCGGGTGCGCGGCGATGAACGCCTGCGCCTTGTGGGCAGCGGCGGACGCGCTCCCGCTCGCCGCGAGCGCTTCCACCGTGACGACGTCGCGCTCCTGCGTGAGCGCCCCCGACGGAAATTCGCGCTGTAACTTCGAGAGCGTCGAGAGCGCCGCTTCGGGGCTTCCGCCGCGCAGCTGAACGCGCGCCTTCGCCAGCAATGACGCCTCGGCCTCGAGCCGGCTCGAGCGACTCATCGACGGCGCCGAATTTTCGACTTTCGGCGTTGGAGCGTCGGGAGTCGGCGCTGCTTCCGTCGAAGGAGGATCGGGCATCGCGACCGGCGCGGTGAGCGCCGCGCTCGGCGCCGGCTCTGCGAGCGTGTCGACGGAGCGCACCCAGAGCGCTCCGGTGCCCACCATCGCTGCCGTGACGGCGATCACGCCGATTTTCAACGCCAACGCCGCCTTCGAAGCGCCACCGGCAACCGGAATGGACGGATGCACGCCGGTACCGGGCGCGGGAACCACGGTCGGCAACTTGGCGAGCTTGGCGGCCATCGCACCCCAGGTCTGGAGCCCGCTGCGCTCGGGTTTCATCCGGCGCAAGCTTTCCAGGAGATCGCGCACGTCGGTGTCGACGACGTGCGATTCGAGCAGTCGTTCGGGGTCGCTCATTGCGGTGCCAGCTTTCGAGCAGAATGTTCCGAGACGCGCTTCGCCTCGCGCAAGAAAAGCGCGCGCGCGAGACGCAAGCGTGAGCGCACGGTGCCCACCGAAATGCCGAGCGTCTTCGCGATTTCGTTGCCCGACATTTCTTCGAGTTCGAAGAGAACGAACACGACGCGCTGCGCTTCCGGCAATTTCGCGAGAATGGCTTCGGCCGCGGCGACGCGCCGCCGTGATTCCCGCTCTTCGAGTGCGTCCTCTTGCGCGCCCGACAGCGACGCGATTTCGGCGGGCTCCGTCGTGACCTCGCGGCGGATCGGCGCCGAACGCCGGTAGTCGCTCGCGGCGTTCAGGCAGATGCGAAAGAGCCACGTCCGAAGCGACGCGCGATTTTCGAACGTGGAAAGCTTCAGGTGAACGACGATGAACACCTTTTGCGCCACGTCGTTCGCGTCCTGGTCGCGGACACCGAGCCGCCGCAGCGCACCCCAGACGAAGTCGTAATACGTGAGGTACACGTCGCGAAAGGACGGGACGGGCGCGCGCGCCGCGTCGAGCGGGGGCTCGGACCCGGCTTTGTCATCGCGGCGATCTTCCTGACGTCGAAGCAACACGACCTATTCGTTAGTGGGGGGATCGATCCGATCGGATCACTCGTCCTTCGTGGCCCGAAGTCGCTTCCCGTTTCCCTGATTTCGCGCGGACGGTGCTAACAAGGGGCGCATGTGGGCCGGAGCCCGTCCGGACCGCCTCGTGCGCGTCGTGGCGTCGTGGCGGGCGCCCTTGCCGTTCCTGGTCGTTTTTTATTTTGGGGTTTCCCTTGCGCGACCTGCGGCGGCCGTGACTCCGGCGATCACCGTCGAGCGCGATGCGGGCGCTGAAGAGTGTCCGGATACGGCCGACCTGATCGCTCGCGTCGCGACGATCCTCGGTCGCGCTCTGGACCATGAAGCGACCGCGTATCGCGTCACGTTCAGTCACCCCGCACGAGGGTTCTCGGCCGCCATTCGCTCGAGCTCCGGCGGAGACAGCGCGCGCTGGCTGAGCGCGCAAGAACCGGATTGCGCGGCGCTCGCGCACGCGACGGCGCTCGCGTTGGTCGTGCTCCTCGACGTCGATGCGCCCGTCGAAAAACCCGACGCGACCGCTCCCGAACCGCCGCGGCCCAATCCAACGCCGTCGATATCGCCACCGCCGGCAGCCGCTCCGGTTGCCGAAACGCCGCCGAAGATCCGGATTTCGCCGTCGTTTTCGGTCGGCGTTGCCGCGCTCGTCGGCGTACTCCGTCCCGTCGTTCCCGCGCTCATCGGCGACGTGGGCCTCGAGCGGCGCGACGTTCGCGCGAGCCTCGGCGCGGTCTGGGTGCCGACGCAAACCTTCGAGCTATCGCCGGGCGGCGCCCGCGAACACCTCGTCGCGGGCACGCTCCGCGTTTGCTTCGCACCGTGGGACAAGAAGCTCCGCGTCGACGTGTGCACCGGTGCACTCGTGGGCGTCGCGACGGCCGAGGCGCGCGGCTTCACGACGAACGAACGTCACACCGAATCGTTCGTCGCGTTCCCCGCCGAGCTCGCGCTCTCGACGCGCACCGGTGTCGTCGATTGGGAGCTCAGCGCATCCGCCTTGCTTCCCGTGCCGCCGAACGAGTTCACTATCGAAGGTCGCGGCTCGACGTATCACGCGCCGCCAATCGCCGGCGCGTTCGCGCTCCGCGTGCGCCTCGAGCCGTGGCATTGACCGCGCGATCGCGACCTACACGAGCGTCAACCCCGGGAGCGGCCCGGTGCAAACGCCCGGGATCCCGAACGTCGTGACGTCGGAAAAGCCCATCGCGTTGCAAATCGAGACGAGCAGATTGTTGTGCGGCACGTCGGCGAACTGGAGCGCGCGCCCCATCTTG
>DATBBD010000189.1:0-2595 GCA_036271175.1 Polyangiaceae bacterium
GATCTCCGACCTCGGCGCGACGGAGCGAAGCGCGATCTCGACCTCGCCGACCTTGAGCACGGCGCCCGGCGACAGGAGCGCGTCCGTCACGCGCGTTCCGTCGACGCGCGTGCCGTTCGTCGATCCGAGATCGCGCACGCGCACCGCGGAGCCTTCGCGTACGAGCTCGCAGTGATGCCGCGAGACCGTGTCGTCGCCGAGGACGAGCTCGTTGTCGTCGGCTTTGCCGATCCTCGTCTTGTCGCCGACGGGAATCATCGCCCCTTTGCGCGAGCCCGATAGGACGACGAGCGTGAGCGCGCCGCCCGCGAGAAGCCCGCTGACCGCGCGCGTCTCGATCGGGGCGTCGTCGCTGCTCATCGCCCGGCCTCGCCGGCGGAGAGCGAGAAGCCCTCGATTTGTGTCGTGCTCCCGCCTTCGAGGTGAACGCGCCGCTCCTTCGTCCACACATCGCCTTCGCCTCCGGCGACACCGCGCATCTCGATCGACACGACGTAATCGCCGTCGGGCAAGCGCGCTTCGTGGTGCACGACGCGCGGCGCTTTGCCTTTGTCGAAATGAAACGACACGTCGCGCCGGAGCTCCGCGTCCTTGTCGGACGAATAACGCATCGTGAGCTCGGTCACGCTCGGCGCGCGATCGCCGAGGACGACGTTCACCGATTGGTCCTTCGGAAATCGCGGCGACAAAAGAAAGTACGCGCCCGCACCGACGGCACCGAACAAAACCAGTGCGCCCGCGCGTTGCATCATCTTCATTGCCCTCGCAGCGCACGGATGCGCGCGACGAGTCCCTTGATGGTCGAGTCGGGCAGATCGTTCGGCGGCATGAGACCTTTGCCGCTCCGAATGCGCGCGGCGATCTCCTCGTCCGTCACCTTTGCTTGCCAGTCGGGACGCGTCAAATCCGGCGCCTTCACGAGCGACCCTTGCGGACCATCGCCTTTGCCGATCGGCCCATGACACGTGTTGCACGTCTGCATCCACGCGGACTCGACGAGCTGCTGCTGAATGTTGGGCTTCTGCGAGCCCGTCGGCGGAGCTTGCTGGCCTGGCTGCTCGACTTGATCGTGATCCTGCGGCGACCACTCGCGAACGGGGTCCGGTGCTCGGTCACAACCGAGGCTCGAAATCGTCAAAAGGAGCGCGTACCTACGCACGGATGGGAACACTATCAACGTTGCCAGCGTAAGTCACAGAGCCTACATTCTAGGCATAGGCGTGGACCTCTTCATCGGGGCCGCGACCGGAGGAAACATGTATACTGCAAATACCGGGAACCGGGGCCCTGCACGTAAAGTCACCGTCCCCGAAGTGCGCGCCCGAAAGAACGCGGGCCCGAAGATCTCGATGGTGACGGCCTACGACTACACGATGGCGTGTCTGGTCGAGGCGTCGGGTGTCGACATGATTCTGGTCGGCGACTCGGTCGGGATGGTCGTGCAGGGCCTGACGAACACGATCCCGGTGACGATCGACGAGATTTGTTACCACGGTAGAGCGGTAGCGCGGGGTGTCACGCGGGCGCACGTGGTCGGCGACATGCCGTTCATGAGCTATCAGACTTCGCCGATTCAAGCGGTGGAGAGCGCCGGCAAGATGCTGAAGGAAGGCCAGTTCGAGAGCGTGAAGCTCGAGGGCGGCGAGGCCTTCGCGGAGCACGTGCACCGCATCGTGCGCGCGAGCATTCCGGTCGTCGGACACGTGGGGCTCACGCCGCAGAGCGTTCATGCGCTCGGTGGGTTCAAGGTTCAGGGGCGCGGCGACGAAGCGGCCGAGCAGGTGGTGCGCGACGCGAAGGCGCTCGAGCAGGCGGGCGCGTTCTGCATCGTGCTCGAGGCGATCCCGCCGGACGTCGCGGATCAGGTGACGCGCGCGGTCGGTGTGCCGACGATCGGCATCGGCGCGGGCGCGGGTTGCGATGGTCAGGTGCTCGTCTGTACGGATTTGCTGGGCATGTCGCGCGGGGCGGCGCCGAAGTTCGCGAAGCACTTCGCCGAGCTCGGAGACGCGGCCATCGCGGCGTTCAAGCAGTACGTGAACGAAGTGCGCGCGGGCGCGTTCCCGGACGCGGAGCACTCGTACAAACCGAACCACGGCGAGATCGTCGAAGAAGAGAAGATCGCCGCGTCTGGTGAAGGCGGCGTCGTCGTCCCGTTCATGCGTTAGTCGCACGCCTAGGCGCGCGCGGACTTGTCGAGGAACTCTTCGTACGTTCCGCCGTAGTCGGTGATCGCGGTGTGGTCGCCCTCTTTGTGGAGCTCGAGGACGCGCGTCGCCACCTCGCTCACGAAGTGGCGGTCGTGGCTCGTGACGACGACCGTGCCGTTGAAGAGGCGTAGGCCGTCGAGGAGGCCTTCGATCGATTCGATGTCGAGGTGATTGGTCGGCTCGTCGAGGACGAGCACGTTGTGCTTCTGCAAGAGGAGCTTGCACAGCAGAAGTCGCGCGAGCTCGCCGCCCGAGAGCGCGCCGACGCGTTTGAGCGCGGCTTCGCCGGAGAAGAGTAGGCGGCCCATGATGCCGCGGATGTGCTCTTGCGGCGCGTTCTTGTCGAACTGATAGAGCCACTCGAACGCGTTCATCTCCCCGGCGG
>DATBBD010000190.1:0-6252 GCA_036271175.1 Polyangiaceae bacterium
AATGGCGCGCACGTGCTGGAGCCCGGTGCGGCGTCCGAGCGGCACGAACGCGAACGCGTAGAGCGCGAGAAAAAGAACCGCGAGATCGATCGCCCGCCGGGCGAGCAAGCCGAACACGCGCGCATCCTACTTTCGCGGCACGAGCCGGGCGAAATTCGCGCGAAAGCTTACGTAAGCGAGCCTCAAGGAGTGACCGCGGCGTTTCGCGGCGCGAGCTTCAAGAGGGCGAGCGTGGCGTTCTGGTCGACGAGCTCGCCGAGAGGTTCGGCGACACCGTAGTGTTCGGCGGTGGTGACCAGCGCGTCGGCGCGCAACGACGCGAGCGTTCGGCGCAAGGTGAGCTCGTTCGCGAAGGCGTCGAGCATCGGCGGATCTCTCGGGTCGTGAAGGTCGAGCGGCTCGGCGCGCTCCGGCGCGCCGAACGCCGCGATGACGGCGAAATAACCGAAGTCCGGCGTGTCGACGGCGAGGCGCTCGTCGCTGGGCAAGACGACGCGCGCGGCGCCGCCGATGGCGAGCTCGCGCCGTCGATCGACGAAACCGTCTTCGGGGGGGCGCGCTGCGCGAACGACGATTGCGGCGGCAGCGGCGGCGAGCACCAAGGCGCGGCGCGTTCGCATTTCGGCTCCGCCGGCGAGGAGCGCGCCCGCGGCGTCCGCGACGGCGATGGCGCCCCCCAAATAAATCGACAAGAGCGTCCGCTCCGGGTGATGCGTCGGCGCGCCGCCGACGAGCTCGCCCACGACGAGAAAGACGAGGATTGAAGCGAGGACGAGGGCTGGGCGCGCGAAGCGTGCGCTGCCGACGCGGGCACGGCGCGCGAGCACGACCGCGACGATGCCGCCGAGGACCAGCTCCGGTTCGGCGACCACCAGACGAATCGGCACGTCGGTGAGCGCGGCCCACGTCGACTCGGTCACGCCGAGCGCGCGTCGATACGCGGCGACTCGATGGAAGAAAAAGAGCGCGTCGTGGTGATGCACGACGCCGTGAAGGACCCAAGCGAAAGCAGGGACGAGCGCGACGACCGCGGCGAGCACGAAGGGAGCCCGGGCGCGGCGCGCGCGAGCAGCATCGAGTAGCGTGATCGCGGCGAAGGCTGCCGCAGCGGGCCACGCCTCGTAGCGGCACAAGGTCGCGGCCCCGAGGGCGACGCCGCCGACCCAGCGGCGCGATCCGTCCATGCAAGTGGCCGCAGCGCCGAGCACGACGAGGCCGGCGGCGAGCGCTTCCGGCTGAAAGGAGACGCCGAGCACCGACGCCGTCGGGATGACGGCCGCGAGCGCCGCCGCGCCGAACGCGGCGCCGCGCGGCGCGCCGACCCAGGACGCGGCGCGGTGCACGAGCAGCACCGAGGCCACGCCGAAAAACAGCGCGACCGTTCGCGCGGCCGCGAGGGTACGGCCGAGAACGAGCATCGCGCCTCCGGTGACCCAGAACGGCAAGGGTAGCCAGCTCGTGCCGCTCGGATCGAACCCGGGAGCGTGCGCGAACCGCTCGGCGATGACGACGCGGGAGAAGTCGTCGTCGCTGAGTGCAACGAATCCGGAGCGAAGGACCAGCGCTCCGACGGCGAGCTTCAGCGCCGCGAGGACGAGCTGGTCGCGGGGCGACGCGACGTCACTTCTTTGCAGGCGCGCTCTTCGTCGTATGCACGCGGGCGTGGTGCGACTTCTTGTCCTTGATCGAGTCGTCGGTCGACGACGAGATGTAGGCGAGCACCATGGCCGTGAAGAAGAAGGACGTCGCCAGCCCCCACGTGGCGCGCGTCAGGAAATTGCCCGCGCCGCGACCGCCGAAGACTTGTTGCGTGCCGGCGCCGCCGAGTGCCGCCGTGAGGCCTCCGCTCTTCCCCGGTTGAATGAGGATGATGAGACTGAGCAGGAACGCGCCAAGCACGTGGAGAACGGTGAGGGGGGTCTCGAGGATCTCGAGCATGGGGGGCTATCCTTCGGCGGCGGCGCGGACGATCTTCAAGAAGGAGTCCGCTTCGAGTGAGGCGCCTCCGACGAGCGCGCCGTCGACGTCTTCACAGGCGATGAGCTTAGCAGCGTTGTCGGCCTTGACGCTGCCTCCATAGAGCAAGAGCGTCCGCTCGGCGACGTCGGCCGAGCAGTTTTCTTCGAGCCGCTTCCGGATCGCGGCGTGGGCTTCCTGGGCCTGGTCCGGGCCGGCGACTTTTCCCGTTCCGATGGCCCAAACCGGCTCGTAGGCGACCACGCCGAACCCTGGTTCTTTCGCGAATTCGGCACAAAAAGCGTCGAGCTGGCGAAAAATGACGTCGAGCATCTTCCCGGCTTCGCGCTCGGCGAGGGTCTCGCCGATGCAGGCGATGGGGCGGAGCCGCGCGGCCATGGCCGCCACGACCTTTTCGCGCACGCCGTCGTCGGTCTCGCCGAAGAATTGGCGCCGCTCGCTGTGCCCGATAATCACCCAGCGACAGCCGGAATCGAGGAGCATCGGCGCGTTGATCTCGCCGGTGTAGGGTCCCTCGGGCTTCGGGTAGAGGTTTTGCGCGGCGACCTCGATGCCGGACCCGTCGACTTCGTGCGCGACGGCGGCGAGCGCCGTGAACGGCGGCGCAACGACGATCTCGACGTGCCCCGAAAACGACGACTCACGGACGCCTTTGGCGAGGGTTTGGGCGAGGAGCACGCCATTGGCGCCGCCGTGGAACATCTTCCAGTTGCCGGCGACGAGAGGCGTTCGGGGTTTCGACATTCGATGCTCCGTTACTTCGCGACGCGCAGGGCTTCCACGCCGGGGAGCTTCTTGCCTTCGAGGAGCTCGAGGGAAGCGCCGCCGCCCGTCGAGATGAAGCTGATCTTCGTCGCGATGTCGCCGCCCGCAGCGCGAATGGCTGCAGCGCTGTCGCCGCCGCCCACGACGCTGAACGCCGCCGAATCCGCGAGCGCTCGAGCGACGGCGAAGGTGCCGCCGGAGAACGCCGGATTTTCGAACAGCCCCATGGGGCCGTTCCAGAACACGGTCTTCGCGGTCGCGATGCGATCGCCGAATAACTTCGCGGTCTCGGGACCGACGTCGAGGGCCATCTCTCCGGGGTGCAGCAACGTCGCTTCCGTCGCGCGCCCCTCCGTCGCGTCGAGGCGCGTCGAGGCCACGACGTCGACCGGCAAGAGCACCTCGACGCCGCGATCACGCGCCTTGTCGAGCAAGGTGCGGGACAGCGCGAGCTTGTCTTTCTCTATTTTCGAGCCCTTCATGTCGACGCCTTGCGCGGCAAGGAGCGTGTTGGCCATCGCTCCGCCGATCGCGAGCACGTCGCACTTGTCGAAGAGCGACTCGATCACGCCAATTTTGTCGGCGACCTTCGCGCCGCCGAGGACGGCCACGAAGGGCCGTTCCGGCGCGTCGGTGATGCGGCGAAGCGACGTCAGCTCTTCTTTGAGCAAGAAGCCCATCCCGCGCTCGCGTTTCAGGAGCGGCAACGCATGCACCGAGGCGTGCGCGCGGTGTGCGGCGCCGAACGCGTCGTTCACGTACACGTCGCAGAGTTCGGAGAGCGCGCGGGCGAAGGTCTCGTCGTCGTCCTCTTCTTCGGCGTGAAACCGTAGATTTTCGAGGAGCACGACCTGGTTTTTTCGAAGATCCGAGATGACTTTCCGCGCCGCGTCGCCGAGGCAATCGTCGGGGAGCATGACGTCGTAACCGGTGAGCTCCGAGAGCCGCGCGCCGCACGGTTCGAGGCTGAACTCCGGCGTTGGTTTGCCCTTCGGACGGCCGAGATGCGACGCGAGAATGACCCGCGCGCCGGCGTCCACCGCGAACTTGATCGTCGGCACGGTGCGCACGATCCGCTCGTCGTCGGTGATCTTCCCCGCGTCGTCGAGCGGGACGTTGAAGTCGACGCGAATGAAGACCCGCTGGCCCTCGATTTCTAGTTCGTCGAGGGATCGAATGCCGTCGAGCGCGACCATCACGCCTTCTTGGCGAGCAGAACGGCGAGATCGACCATGCGGTTCGAAAAGCCGTATTCGTTGTCGTACCAGGCGAACACCTTGGCGAACTTGTCGCCCATGATCTTCGTCTGTGTCGCGTCGAACACGCTGGAAGCGTGGCTACCGATGTAGTCGCTCGAGACGAGCTCCTCTTCGGTGTACTCGAGGAAGCCCTTGAGCGGCGCGGTGTCCGCCGCCTTCTTCATCGCGGCGTGAATCGCGTCGATCGAGAGCGATTTTTCGCTCACGAACGTGAGATCGACGAGCGAGACGTCGACCGTGGGCACGCGGATGGCGGTGCCGTCGAATTTGCCCTTCAACGCCGGAATGACTTCGGAGACGGCCTTCGCCGCGCCGGTGCTCGCCGGGATCATGCTGACGGCCGCGGCGCGTGCGCGTCGAAGGTCGCCCTTCGAGTGCGGCAAATCGAGCAGGTTCTGGTCGTTGGTGTACGAGTGAATCGTCGTCATCAGGCCGCGCTCGATGCCGAAATTGTCGAGCAGCACCTTGGCGACCGGCGCGAGGCAATTCGTCGTGCACGACGCATTCGAGATGATGTGATGCTTCTCGGCGTCGTACATGTCCTCGTTGACGCCCATCACGATGGTGAGGTCCTGGTTCTTCGCCGGAGCGCTGATGATGACCTTCTTCGCGCCCGCACCGAGGTGGAGCTCGGCCTTCGCGCGATCGGTGAAGAGGCCGGTGCACTCGAGCACGATGTCGACGCCGAGCACCTTCCACGGGAGCTCCTTCGGGTCGCGAATCGCGGTCACCTGGATGTCGTGTTTGCCGACCGAGATACCCTTGTCGCTCTTGCCGACCGGCGCGGCCCGAAACGTCCGATGAATGCTGTCGTATTTGAGAAGATGAGCGAGCGTTTTGGTGTCCGTGAGGTCGTTGATGGCGACCACCTCGACGTCCTTCACGTTGCGCTCGATGAGCGACCTCAACACGCAGCGACCGATACGACCGAACCCGTTGATCCCGACCTTCACCGACATGAGAATTTTCGCTCCTTAAAGCGCGCGGAACGTAGCGTTGGCACTTCTGTCGGTCAAGCGAGCGCCAGGGCTCTCGAGGGCGAACGAAATTGCAGCGCGATTCGGGGCGAAACTAGCGAGACTTTTCGCGAAACAATCCCCCGAGCTCGTCGGCGACCGTGCCGATGTCGCGCGGGCCTTTGAGGAACGCGGTACCGATCAACGCGGCGTGGTAGCCCGCGTCGCGCACGCTCGCGAGCTCCTCTAGTGTATTGATGCCGCTCTCGGCGACGGCGAGAGCGCTCTCCGGCACGAGACGGCGGTACGTCCGATGCTGGCGTAAATCGGTCGGCAAGGCGTGGCGCGCGCTCGGATCCGCGTCGTTTCCCGGTTTCGACGTCGCGAACACCCGCGCGTTGATCCCGACGATTTGCGCTCCCGGTGGAACGAGCGCGACCAAGTCTTCGAGGCGACGCTCGGCGGCGCCGAGCTCGACGAGCACGTCGAGGTCGAGCGACCGCGCCAGCTCGTACAGCGACTGCATGCGACCGGGTCGATCCGCGAGCACCGACGCCATGAGCAGAATGGCGTCCGCGCCGAACGCGCGCGCTTCGAGCACCTGGTAGTCGTCGACGATGAAGTCCTTCCGCAAAATCGGTTTCTTCACGCGTTCGCGCGCGATGCCGAGGTCGTCGAGGCTCCCCGCGAAGTAATCTTCGTCGGTGAGCACGCTCAACGCGACGACCCACGGCGCCGCAGCGTACGTCTCGTAGGCGCGCGCGACGTTCGACGGCTCCATCGGTCCGCCGCTCGGCGACCGCCGCTTGTGCTCCGCGATCACGCCGAACCCCGCCGCAATCGCTCCCCGAAACGATCGCGTCGGCGCCGCGTCGCGAATCCGCGACGCAAGCTCGCTCTCCGGAACCCGCCCGCGCCGTTCTGCAACGCGCCGCACGGTATTTTCGACGATCGCCGTCAAAATCGACATCGCGCCGACGATACCGCGCTACGCCGCCCAGAGCCACGCGCGCGACCGCGCCCCCGGACCAAGCACAAATTCGACCGCAGAATTTGAACCGCAGAGACGCAGAGATCGCAGAGATCCAGATTGGTTCAGCCGCCGACCGCAGAATTTGAACCGCAGAGATCGCAGAGATCCAGATTGGTTCAGCCGCCGACCGCAGAATTTGAACCGCAGAGACGCAGAGGTCGCAGAGATTCAGAATGGCGCAGCCGCCGACCGCAGAATTTGAACCGCAGAGACGCAGAGATCGCAGAGATCCAGATTGGTTCAGCCGCCGACCGCAGAATTT
>DATBBD010000191.1:0-2324 GCA_036271175.1 Polyangiaceae bacterium
CATCGAAGTCGGAGACATCGCCGAACGCGAGCACGAGATCGCCGACACGGTGGGCCTCGCCGAGCACGAACAGGCCGAGCTCCTCGAGGTGTTGCACGCGCTCGAGAAATTCGAGAAAGGGACCTACGGCGTGAGCGAGAAGAGCGGTCGCGCCATCCCGTACGCGCGACTCGACGCGATCCCTTGGGCCCGCGTCGGCACCGACGAAGCGTAGGTCGTCGCGACTTCCCCCTGCGGCGCGGAGCACCTGGCCAGCGCCGGAGGAGGGCTCTCCCTTTTGGCCAGGTGCGAGCACCGCTCGGGGGGAAGTACGCCGCGCGTCGGCGCGGCGGTTGGGGGCAGCGCTACGGGCTTCCGTCGGGGCGCGGTTTCAGGCAAGAGCCGGGGACGAACCATGATCACCCTCGGCTCTCCGAATACGCGGACCGCGACGAAACTCCTCTTGCTCGGTGCGGGCGAGCTCGGCAAAGAGGTGGCCATCGAAGCGCAACGGCTCGGCGTCCACGTCGTCGCGGTGGATCGCTATGCGGGTGCACCCGCGATGCAAGTCGCGCACGCGCACCATGTCATTTCGATGCTCGACGGCGCCGAGGTGCGACGGGTCGTGGAATTGGAAGATCCGGACTTCATCGTGCCGGAGATCGAGGCGATCGCGACGGGCACGTTGCTCGAGCTGGAAAGCGAGGGATACACCGTGATTCCGACCGCGCGCGCGGCGCGGCTCACGATGGATCGCGAAGGGATCCGTCGCCTCGCCGCAGAAGAGCTCGGCCTCGCGACGTCGCCGTATCGGTTCGCGAGCACGCGAGACGAGTTCGCCACTGCGGTGCAGCACATCGGCATGCCCTGCGTGGTGAAACCGGTGATGAGCTCGTCAGGAAAAGGACAGAGCGTCGTTCGTACCGCGAGCGACGTGGACGCCGCCTGGACGTACGCCGAGGCCGGCGGCCGCGCAGGCAAGGGACGGGTCATCGTCGAGGGGTTCGTCGACTTCGATTACGAGATCACGCTCCTCACCGTACGCCACGCCGGAGGCACGAGCTTTTGCGAACCGATCGGGCACCGGCAAGTGCACGGCGATTACTGGGAGTCGTGGCAGCCGCACCCGATGAGCGACGCGACGCGAGCCGAAGCGACGCGAATCGCACGCGAAGTCACGGGCGCCCTCGGCGGCCGCGGCCTCTTCGGCGTCGAGCTCTTCGTGCGAGGCGACCAGGTGTGGTTCAGCGAGGTGAGCCCGCGTCCGCACGACACCGGGATGGTGACGCTCATCTCTCAGGATTTGTCCGAGTTCGCGCTTCACGTGCGCGCGATCCTCGGGCTGCCCATCCCGTCGATCCGATCCCGCGGTCCCGCCGCGTCGTTCGTCGTGCTCGGTGACGGTGACTCGGACGCGATCGCCTACGAGAACGTCGACGCCGCGCTCGCCGAGCCGGACACCATGCTCCGGCTCTTCGGCAAACCCGAAATCCACGGTCATCGCCGATTGGGCGTGGCGCTCGCGCTCGCCGACACGATCGACGCAGCGCGAGCGAAGGCAGCGCGGTCCGCAGCGGCGGTTCGGGTTCGACTCTGAGTCGGCTTACTGCAGCGCGTGTCGCGCCGTCGCGGTGAGATCGGCCGCGAGCGCGGTGCACTCCGCAATGGAGTCGCAGAAGACGACGTGCCGCCGTTCGTCCTCCGACCAACTGACGAGCCATTGCCCGCGCGGTCCTTCGGTCAAGAGGCAACCCAGGTGACCCTGCTCGTTGTCGAGCGCGCGCGCGCCGTGCACCACGGACGCGGCCGCCTCGAGCAATTCGGCGATCTTGCGCGTCGAGCAACCTCGTACGGCGACCACGGCCGGGTGGGCGTCGACTCCTCGGGCAAGAAAGGCGAACGCGTCGCGAGTCGGCGCGAT
The DNA here is from genome assembly GCA_036271175.1 of Polyangiaceae bacterium. Classification (GTDB taxonomy): domain Bacteria; phylum Myxococcota_A; class Polyangia; order Polyangiales; family Polyangiaceae; genus DASZVB01. Next base: position 1,901 of record DATBBD010000191.1, read on the forward strand.
GGACTCGAGGCGAGCGCGCGCGGCCGTCGCCGACAGCAGATCGCGCCGCGCACCCGAAGCGGCGAGCAACTCGACGGGCGTGAACGCGAACCGCATGTCGTTGCGCACGGTCGAATGCGACACGAAATCGGTGTAGACGGCGCTCGCGCGCCCGAGATGGGCGAGCGCCTCCGAGGTGTGACCGAGCAGGGCAGCGCGGAGTCCCTCCTCTGAAACGACGCCGCGCGCGACGAGCGCTTGCCCCACCGGTTCGCCGCTGCGTTTGCATTCCTCGAACACCGACTCGAGCACCGCGCGCTTCAGCGGGGGCGTTCGCTGCTGGCGCAGGCGGTCGGTAAGGCGTGGGCGTAGACTCGACGCAGACGCCCAGCAGATCCGTCCGCCCTTCATGAGCACCGTTCCGTGCGGTGAGAAGTGAAGGCTT
>DATBBD010000192.1:0-2622 GCA_036271175.1 Polyangiaceae bacterium
ATCATGGACGCCATCGAGACGATCGAAGGCGAAGGCGAAGTCGTGCGCGTCGATTCGGAGCCGGCGGGCATGGGCGTCGTGTTCCGAAAGCTGTCGAGCTACTCGCAGGGGCTCATCGAGAAGCTCCTGACCTTGCGCTCCGATTCGTGAGGCGGCGCGCTCGTCCGACGAAGCGAGACGGTTCGCCTCGCTGAGGCGTGCTCGCGAGACGACTCGCCGCATTTACGAAACCTCGGGCCGCCCTACGTTTTGGGCATGAGCCAGGAACACGCGGACGAAGCCGAGTCTCGCGCCGTCGCCGAAGGCGCCCGGGAAACGAGCTGGAAGGAGAAAGGATTTCTCAAGGAGATCTTCCTCGGCAATTTTCATTTCGATTGGATCGATCCGTTCCCGCACACCGAGATTCGTCCCGAAGCGGGGGCGTTCCTTGGCGAGTTGCGCTCGTTTCTCGAGAACGAAGTGGATAGCGCGCAGATCGATCTGACCGGCGAGTATCCACCGCGCGTCATCGATCGCCTGCGCGAGCTCGGCGCATTCGGCATGAAGATCCCGAAGGAGTACGGCGGTCTCGGGTTCAATGTCGTCGAGTACACCCGCGCGATCGAAGTGGCGTCCCAGTACGACGCGAGCATCGTCGCGCTGCTCTCGGCGCATCAATCGATCGGCGTTCCGCAGCCGCTCATGCTCTTCGGCACCGAAGAGCAACGGAAGAAGTTCTTACCGCGCTGTGCGAAGGGTGCGATCAGCGCGTTCGCCTTGACCGAGCCCAACGTCGGCAGTGACCCGGCGAGCGTCGCTACGACCGCCGAGAAGCAACCCGATGGCAGCTACGTGCTCCGCGGCGAAAAACTCTGGTGCACGAACGGCACCATCGCGGAGCTCTTCGTCGTCATGGCGCGCGACTCTGCGACGAAGAAGATCAGCGCCTTCATCGTGGATGCTTCGTCGCGCGGCGTCGAGGTCGTGCACCGCTGTCGATTCATGGGGCTGAAGGCCATCGAAAACGGCGTGATCCGTTTCAACGACGTGCGCGTACCGGCCGAAAACCTCGTCGGCGGCGAGGGCCATGGTCTCCGGATCGCGCTCGCGACGTTGAACACCGGCCGCCTCAGTTTGCCGGCGGCGTGCGTCGGGTTCACCAAGCGATGTAACGAGATCGTGCGGAAGTGGTCGAACGAGCGCGTCCAATGGGGCCGCGCGATCGGCCGTCACGAGGCGGTCGCGCACAAGATCGCGTCGATCGCGTCCACGACCTACGCCATCGAGTCGATGACGCGGCTCGCGACGGAGCTCGCCGAACGCGAGGGCTACGACATCCGCCTCGAAGCCGCGGCGGCGAAAGAGTGGGCCACCGTCGAGGGCTACCGCATCGTCGATCAGACGATGCAGATCCGCGGAGGGCGCGGTTACGAGACGGAGACGTCGCTGCGCGAACGCGGCGAAGAGCCGATCCCGGTGGAGCGGCTCCACCGCGACACGCGGATCAACCTGATCTTCGAAGGCTCGAGCGAGATCATGCATTTGTTCATGGCGCGCGAAGCGGTGGACAAGCACCTCGCGCTCGCCGGCACGATGATCGACCCCAAAGCGACGCTCGCTCGCAAGCTGCGCGCCTTGCCGTCGATCATTTTCTTCTATGCTTGGTGGTACCCGAGCCGGTTTTTTCCGAATGCGTTCTGGGCGCGGCGGTCGGTCTACGGCGAGCTCGCGAAGCCGCTCCGTTTTTGCTCCTGGGCGTCGCGCAAGCTCGCGCGCTCCCTGTTCCACGGGATGCTGCTCTTCCGCGCGAAGCTCGAATACAAGCAGGCGTTCTTGTTCCGCGCGGTCGACGTCGCGAACGAAGTGTTCGCGATGTCCGCGGCGCTATCACGAGCGCACTCGCTCGCACGCGCCGGCGATCCGACGGCGCAGAGCGCCACCGAGCTCGCCGAAGCGTTTTATCTATCGTCGCGACGGCGAGTGCTCGCGAAATTCCATGAGCTCTTCCACAACGACGACGCCGCCGAGTACGCCTTCGCGCGGCAAGTCCTCGACGGCCGTCACACGTGGATGGAGTCCATTTACGCGAACGACGGCGTGCCGCTCTCGAGCCGCTACCCGCGCGCCACGCCCGCCGAGCCGCACGCCTTACGCTCCGCGTGAACGACGCTCGCGGCGCGTCCGCAACGTGACGCGTCCGCTGCGCGTGCCCCAACTAGATCGAAACCCACGAATCCACGGCGTTCGAGCCCGGATCGCGCGGCGGCGAAATCAGCCGAGGACACTCTTACGGCGGCGCTTGTTCTTGGCCTTGAGCTTCGCCTTGAAGCGCGCGCTCCGCTTGCGGTCGCGGTTCTTGGGGCCGACTTTCGCGATGTACATGACGGGAGGCGGGTTTTACGGTCTCCCGCCATGACCCGCAAGATGGAAGCGCCCCTCGCGCCGTACTCGCCCGTTTTTCGACGGATTTTGCGCGAATTAGACCCGTCAGCCGCCGCGCTTCAGCTCGGTCAAGACGAGCTTACTGACGGCTTTCAGGGTGTCGAAGACGCCGACGCCGGTGCGGGCCACGGCTTCGAAATCGGGGACGGTGGCGGGGTTCAGCACTTGCCGGAGCTCGTCGACCGTGACGGCGTTCGGTAG
>DATBBD010000193.1:0-15143 GCA_036271175.1 Polyangiaceae bacterium
ACTTGAGAGGCGCCGGGATGGAGTTCGAGACGCTGGCACGTCTCGAGATATTCGCGCCCGACTCGCACGGCCTCCTCGGACCTGCCGCACTCCGACAGCGCTTGAACATGCGCGGCGGCCACGCCGGGCCATTCGCGGTGCTGAAGCGGCGCCATTGCGACCAGGGCGGGTTCGAGCGCTTCGAGCGCGGCGGCGAGATCGCCCTGGAGCCGCCGGTGATGATAGCGGCCGATGTGCGTGTAGACGCCCCACTTGGGATACACGACCGCTGCTTTCGTCATCCGTTCGGTCAGCTCCTTGATGCCGGCTACGTCTTCCAACATCGCCGCGACCTGAAGCTCCGAACGAGCCGTCGTGCCCGGGTATCGCAGATACTGCGCTTCCTGGACCATCAAGAGCTCGGCGCGTCGCTGCGCCGCGGCTGCGCCGTCGACATCTCCCTTCATCAGCAACGCGGTCATGTACACACGTTGCGCGTTCACGCGGTGCCCGGATTCGTTCTCGAGCTCCGCCGCGCGCCGTTCGGCGCCCATCATGCCGAGCGACGCCTCGATCAACCCCACGATGTACAATGCGCCGAGCCGGAGCGATCGATGGTAGAGCTCACCGAGCCCGGCTTTGTCGGGCTGATCGAGTCGTTCGATGAGCTTCAGCAGCGATTCGCGCGCTCTGATGGAGCGCCCTTCCATGAGGAGCCTCATCGAATCGAGCATCTGCTTGATGGCGCTGATCGCCGGCGAAAGCGCGACGAGCGGCGACAAGTCCGGGACTCGATGGAGGATCGATACATCGAGCGAGATCGCCGACACGCCCGAATGGATCACGCACAGCCTCGCGAACTGCCGCATCGCTTCGAAGAGGGGAAGGCCGCGCTCACGCTCGGGAAGCGCATCGAACCGCGCCTGCACGCGGCCGAACGCCTCCATCAGGCGCTCCGAGGGATCGACGAGCGTCGATTCTTCGTAGTCCGAGAGACCACTCTCTCGCTTCAGCTTCTCGAGGAGCGGCGGAGCCAGACGCAGGAACCTGTCTAGGTCACCGACGAACTGGCTCGCGCCGAGCGTCTTCATTCGAAGCTCGACCTTGAGCGGAGCGGGGATATCCAATTGCTCGGCCGCGTCGGTGATCTCTTCCAGGAGATCGAGCAAGCCGGGAACGTAGTCTTCGAGCGGGTCGCTCGGCTCGTTGGGATCCTTGATGTACGGAGCGAGGAGCACGAGTGCGGCCGCCTTCGTGTCGCCACCCCTCATCAGGTGAAACGCGCGCCGATTCATCTTGTTGGCGTGCTCGAAGTGGCGTGCAAGGCGCGCGTGCAAGGTCCTTTGCTCGGGGACGGTGAGCTTTTCGGCGGCCACCTTGCGCCACGTTTCGTCGCCCAGGCGGTACCGATCGCCTTCCGGGACGAGGAACTCCGCGCGCACCAGCTGGTCGACGGCTCGCAACGTACGGCGGCGGTCGGCGTGCGCCGTGAGCTCGACATAGGTCGCCACACCGAGCTCGCGGGGATCGGTGAGCGCGAGGGCGCACGCGAGCTCCACCGCGTCGTGGTCGAGAGCGTCGAGCCGCAACGCGAGCGCGGCGCTCAACGACTCCGGCAAATCGCGCTCGTTGATCCGCTCCGGCAGAACGAAGCTCCCCGCCTCGTAGCGCACGATACCGCGGTCGACCAAGTGACGCGCGAGCTGCAGCACGGCTCGTGGATGGCCGCCGGCAACGGCGTGAAGTCGACGGGCGAGGGCGATGCTGTGCGCCGCTGCGCCGAACACCGATTGGACCAATTCTTCCGTCTGCTGCTCGGTGAGCGGGAACAGTGAAATGACCTGTGCGTGTCGTCGAAGTGCGTCGAACGCGACGCGCCCCGCTGCCGTGGAGTCGATCGCGAGGACGAGGCACGGCGCGCGCAATTCCGAGCGCTGCGCGATCGACAAGAGGAACCCCAGGGACTCGTCGTCGACGCGGTCCGCGTCGTCGATCGCCACGACGACGTCCACGTGCTGACTCACGGCGACGACGAAGTCGCCGAGAGCGTTGACGACGCGATCGGTCGCCGGCACGTCGGAGGAGGGCGAAGAGTCGACCGCCTCCGGCCCGAGCGCGTGCGCAAGTATCGCGCGGTCCGCATGCGCCGCACCGCGACTCGCCTGGGGCGCGAGCGCAAACAGCTGGGAGCAGACCGCTCGCGCGACGCCGTACCGGTGGGAACCGCATTCGCCGGCTGCGACTTGGACGACTTTGCGACCGTCGAGCTTCGCTTCGAGCACGCAGGTGTGGAGAAAGCGAGAGCGGCCGCTGCCGCCGGCACCCTCGGCGATGATGACGCCGCCGTGACGACCCGTCGTGGCGTACTTTTCACGAACCGTCGCGAGCTGCTCGGCTCGCCCGATCAGCGTCGGCGTGGTCAGATACGCGACGGCGACGTCTTGATGCTCCTCGAGCGGGAGCGACGCCAGCGTGCACAGCCGCTCCATGACGATGCCTGCCGTTTGCGGGCGAGCACTCCGGTCGAGCTGAAGGCAATCCATCACCAAGTTGGACATCGCCTCCGGGATGCTCGGTTCGAGATCGCGGGGAGGGCGCGGCGGGACCACCCATCGTTCGACCAACTCGTGCAGGTCGCGGGCGGGGTACGCGTTTCGCCCGGTGAGGAGCCAATACGCGAGCGCGCCGAGCCCATAGATGTCCGTGCGTCCGTCGAGCGGCAGCCCGTGCACGGTCTCCGGCGCCACGAACGGCGGGGTGCCCGCGAGGTGAGCAGGAGGCCCCATCGGCATCATGGCGCCGAAATCGAGGAGCTTGGCGCGTCCATCGGCCGTGCACCGGACGTTGCGCGGCGAGAGATCGGCGTGAATCAGGCGGCGCGAATGAATGATCGCCAACGACGACGCGAGATCCCGCAAGAGCCCGCAGGCGACCGTCCAGGAGACTTGTCGCATCGCGCGCAGATCGCTCCCGGTGAGGAGCTCCATGGTGTAGTACGCGCCGTCGTCGCAAATACCGTAGTCGTAGACTTCGATGATTCGCGGATGCGCGAGCTCACTGAGCATATGATATTCCCGCTCGAAGAGCTCCACCGCGGCGTCGGCGCGCTTCCCCTTCGAACGGACGAGGCGCTTCATCGCGATCTCGCGACCTTCACTCGTGTCGAAGACGCGAAAGACCTCGCCCATTCCGCCTCGCCCGAGCAGCTCAATCAGGCGATATCGATTCTCGATGAGTGACTCCGTCACGATCCAAGTAACATAGCTGCAACGCTCCGTTGGCGCCGTAGGCTAAGGCGACTCCGACGCGGACACACATCGTCATCGTCGCTCGGCAGGTGTGGTCTAGCGTGAGTCGAGCCCACGGCGAGAAAGGCGGCGGAGTCGTCGTCCGCGGCCTGAACGTTGTCGACGGCGACCAACAACGTGCACTCGCGGGGCGCGACCAGGAACCACCAGCGCGCACTTACACCGATGGCCAGATCGCCACCTTCTTGCGAAGGGAAACTCAGAGGCGCTCGGGCGCACGGACGACGAGGACCGACCGGTCGGCGTGATTGACGACCTTCGCCGCGGTGGTGCCGAGAACTCGGTCAGCAGCATGGTAGCCGTGGGAACCAATCACGATGAGATCCACGTCTGCCTCGGTGGCGATGCGCTCGATCGATTGCCAGGGCGTGCCGACCATGGTTTTCGTCTCGCAAGGCACGTCGCTGGGAACCCGAGTCCGTATCTCATCGAGCTCGCGGATCGCGCGCTCTTCGAGGAGCGCGGGCACTGCCGCCGGCGCCATTCCAAAGGCCTCGGCAGGTATTTCCATGGGAACGCCCACGCTCCGAAAGAGAACGACGCCCGCGCCGCCTTTGCGCGCGAGCGCAATGGCTGCGGCGAGCACGCCGTCTTGCCGGGGAGAGCCGTCGAGTGCGACCAATATCTTCTTCATCGGCTAGTTGTACCCGACGCGCTGACCGCACGCGGGCTCGACTTCTGCTCGCCGTCGAAAGGAGGCCCTTTGGCACTTCAGCGCGCCGCCCCACTCACTGTGTAGAATCCGACGAACCGCTTCGCGATTTGGACGAGCAGCAAATACGTCAACGTCGCCCCCAATAGAAATCCGAAGTACGCGGCGGGGAGCGCCGCGAATCCGAACCACGCGGCGAGCGGGGAGTACGGGAGCAAAACCCCCCCGGCGACGACGGCCGCTGCCGTGATCGCGAGCGGAAGGCTCGGTCGGCTCGTCAAAGGATTTCTAGGAGTACGGATCACGAAGAGCACCAGCGTTTGCGTCGCCAGCGATTCCACGAACCAACCGGTGTGAAAGAGCACCTCGCCCGCATGGAAGAATCGAAGCAGCACCCAAAACGTCAAAAAATCGTAGATCGAGCTGATAGGGCCGATGATCAACATGAAATTGCGGATCGTCCGAACGTCCCAGCGCTGCGGCGACCGAATCACCTCCGGGTCGACGTGGTCGGTCGGGATCGTGAGTTGCGAAACGTCGTAGAGCAAATTGTTCAACAGCACCTGCGTCGGGAGCATCGGCAGAAACGGAAGAAAGATCGATGCGCCGGCCATGCTGAACATGTTGCCGAAGTTCGAACTCGTACCCATGAGGAGATATTTGGTGACGTTCCCGAACGCTCTCCGACCCTCGAGAATCCCGCCGTGAAGAACGCCGAGACTCTGTTCGAGCAGGATGATGTCCGCGGCGTCGCGTGCGACGTCGACCGCGGACGAGACGGAGATGCCCACGTCCGCCGCGTGGAGCGACGGCGCATCGTTGATACCGTCGCCGAGGTATCCGACCACGTGATTTCGGCGCTTCAAGGCGAGAATGACGCGGTTCTTTTGGGCGGGAGACAAGCGCGCGAAGACGGTGGTGCGTTCGGCAAGCTCGCCCAGCGCGGGGTCGTCGATCGCATCGAGTTCGTCGCCGCGAACCGTCGCTTTCGCGTCGAGACCGACCTCCGCGCAAACGTGGGCGGTCACGAGCTCATTGTCTCCCGTGAGAATCACCACCCGCACGCCATCGCGTTCGAGAGCCGAGATGGCGTCCTTCGCGTCTTCGAGCGGCGGATCGGCGAACGTCACGAACCCGAGGAGGACCAGATCCCGCTCTTCTGCGGCAGAGTACGCGGACTCGTCCTTCACACGCCCGGTCGCGACGGCGAGCACGCGCAATCCCTGTGCGCTCAGCGACTCGAACGTCTCACGGCATTTCGCGGCCGCGGCGGAAGTGAGCGGTAGCACTTCGCCAGCGACGGACGCGTAGTGGGCCGCGCAAGCGATGACACTTTCTGGGGCGCCCTTCGTGATGATGAAACGTTCGCCGCTCGATTCGGCGACGACGATGGAAAGCCGGCGCCTCTCGAAGTCGAAAGGGATCTCGTCGACCTTGGTATAATTCCTCGCGCGATCAGGCTCCGGTCGTTCGAGGAGCGCAGTGTCGAGCGGGCTTCGAATCCCCGTCTCGAACTTGCTGTTGATGCGGGCGAAAAAGAGCGGCTCGTCAGAAGCGCCGCCGAGCGGCTCGAACGAGGACTGAAACGCCATCGTGCCACGGGTCAACGTCCCCGTTTTGTCGCTGCACAGAACGTCGATGCTCCCGAGGTTTTGAATGGCCGACAGGTGCTTCACGATGACCTTTTGCTTGGCCATGACCACGGCGCCCCGAGCAAGCGTCACCGACGTAATCATCGGCAAGAATTCCGGCGTGAGGCCGACGGCGAGCGCGATCGCGAAGAGCAGCGACTCGAAGGCGCTCCGATGCATGGCGATCCGGACGACCAGAATGAACATCACGAGCGCGAAGACGGCCTTCAAGATGAGCGAGCCGAAACGCTCGATCCCGCGATCGAACTCGGTTTCGGGTGCCTTCGCGCGGAGGCGCGTGGCGATGTCGCCGAACTTCGTCTTCGCGCCGGTCGCCAGCACCAACGCGGTCGCGGTCCCGCTGACGACGGACGTCCCCAAGAGCACCATCGTCGCGTCCGAATCGTCCCCGGTCTTGGCCTGTTTTTCGACCGGCATGGATTCGCCGGTGAGCGCCGACTCTTGCAGGTGGAGATCTCGCGCACTCCAGAGCCGCGCGTCCGCGGGAACCATGTCGCCCGCGCACAACCGAACGACGTCTCCGGGCACGACCTCCGTGCGGGCCACCTCGCGGAACGCGCCGTCGCGCAGGACCGTCGCCGTCGCAGCCACGGTCGCGCGCAGGCGGTCGGCGGCTGCCCGCGAGCGAAACGTCTGAACGAAGTTGATGGCCACGCTCAGAGAAACGATAACGATGATGATCGTCGCGTTGACGTACTCGCCGACGAAGAGAGACACGACGCTCGCGAAGAGCAGAATGCCGACGAGAGGGTTGGCGAACCCGAGGAGCAACTCCACGACGTGCGAACGCTGCTTCGTCGGCGACGGGTCGTTGGGACCGTACTGGTCGAGCCGGCGTGCGGCTTCCGCCGTGCTGAGGCCTGAGGGTTCGTTCGCGGTCACGACTAAGGTCTCGATGAGCACCTTTAGCGCTCGCGCGCCCGCCGCGGTCGAAAAGGTTTCGTGCGCGTCTGGCGCATGCTCGGAGAAACGGACTGCGTCGAAGGATCTGGGTCGGTCTCGTGCTCGGCGTGCTCGAAGGCCGGGCGGTTGGGCCAACGCGACCGGGTTTTTCCGAGCGGGCGGGCTGACGCTGCCGGCCTTCCAATGTATGGGCCATCGCGATGCCGCGACCTAAGACGAACCTCCAGCCCGAAGGCTTCGACGAAACATGGAAGGCGCTGACGGACCTCGCAGGACGCTCCTTGGTTCCGGCACCCTTCCTCGCGCAACGTGCCCTTCACGCCACGCTACATGGGGATTGGCCTGTGCGCCGTGCGGCGATGGAGGCTCTCGTGCGTCGCTCGAAGTCCGTGGAGAAGGAGGAGCTGTTCGTCGTCTCAGCGCCCCCGCGCGGTTGTCCGTTCGGGACCTACGCCGTGGCGCGTGCTTCAGCGAGTTCCCGGCGCCGCAAGGATCCGCGACCGTACACTGTACGGCTCGCGAGTCTGGTTCCCTTCGATGGAAGCTGCGATTGCCCGGACTTTCTCCGCGGATCGCTTGGAGTCTGCAAACATCTGATCGCCATCATCCATCATATCCAAGAGACAAAGCGCCTGCTCACTGCCGCCCTGTCTTCGCAGCCGCTGATGCCCGATCACGAAGCCTCATTGTCATGGGACCCCGTGCGTCCACTGGTTGGCCCGGGAGACCGCCTCCTCGGCCTTCGCTGGAGCGAACGGCCCGGTGCGCGCCACGCTGCGAGTCTTTCGCAGAAGGCGCGCGCGCACTTTAGCCAGAAGCGCTCCGCGGTCGCCGAGGGACAGCCCGACGCGATTCGTGCGGACGTTCTCGTCGTCGCAGCGCTCTCGGCTCGGAAGAAAGGTCGCCGAGACACCCAAGAGTCGACTTCGCTCGACGGAGAAAAGAGGAGGGGGGCCCGCCGACCCGCTCTTTCCCGACCACACGTGCGCACCCTCTCGAACGACCTTCTGCTCGATCCAGAGTCTCGACACCGGGTCCTCGAAGATCTTATGCGGCTCGCGGCCAACCGGTCCTCTGGAGTCACCATCGACCCTGCCGCGCGAGCGCTGATCGCGGAGGAGCTCGCGATCAGCACGCGAGTACTACGCGGACGCGCCGACGCTCCTCGCCTCTTGCGGCACCTCGACGGCCTCGGACGGAAGCTCTACCCGTACCAGCTCGAAGGCGTCGAGCGGTTCGTCGCCCAAGGTCGGCTTCTCCTCGCGGACGACATGGGCCTCGGTAAGACGACGCAGGCTATCGCTGCCTGCCATGTGCTCTTCCACGGAAAGCGCATCCGACGCGGACTCTTGATCGTTCCCTCCGCACTCAAACCTCAATGGGTGCGCGAATGGCAGGCGACGACCGACGTGTCGATCGTCAGCGTCGATGGGCCTCCCGAATCTCGTGCGCGCAACTACCGGCGACCGGCGACTCCGTTTCTCGTTATCGGCTACGAGCAGCTTCTCAAGGATCTTTCCCTCGTCCACGAATTCTCGCCGGATGTCGTCGTGCTCGACGAAGCTCAGCGCATCAAGAACTATGCGACGAAAACGGCCGTGTACGTGAAGAGCCTTTCTCCCGAGTATCGACTCGTCCTGACCGGCACGCCGATGGAAAATAGGCTCGAAGAGCTGGCGAGCGTGCTCGACTGGGTCGACGACGTCGCTTTGACACCGAAGTGGCGGCTCGAACCCTGGCACACGGTGCGAGAAGCCGACGGGGGCGCAGGTCGTACCGGCGCCAGGAATCTAGCGACGCTCCGCGCACGGATGGCACCGAGCATGCTGCGACGGATCCGCGGCGACGTGCTTTCTCAGCTCCCCTCGCGCACGGACACGCGCGTCCCGGGACCAATGACGTTGGAGCAGCAGGCCGAGCACGACGATCTGATCCAGCCCATTGCTCAGCTCGTTGCAACGGCTGCGCGCCGGCCGCTTCGCCAGCCGGAGTTTTCGAGGCTGATGTCGCTACTGACGACCCAGCGGATCATCTCGAATGGGCTGGGCCAGGTGCGTTTCGACGAGCTCTGGCCCGCCCTTCAGGGCATGCGGCCCGAGCCCGCTTTGCTCGAGGGACTCTTCATGCCGAAGCTCGGCGAGCTCCGTCGACTCATCGGAGATCTCGTCGTCGATCAGGGTCGCAAGGTCGTCGTGTTCAGCCAATGGAGGCGCATGTTGCGCCTCGCGGCGTGGAGCTTGACGGACGTGCTCGGGGACGCTGGCCGTCGTGCCGTCTTCTTCACGGGAGCCGAGTCCACACGACAGCGAACGCAGAGCATCGTGGAGTTCCACGACGACCCAACGACGAGTGTCATGCTTCTATCGGACGCTGGCGGCGTTGGTCTCAATCTCCAACACGCTGCCAGCGCCTGCATCAACCTCGAGCTTCCTTGGAACCCGGCCGTGCTCGAGCAACGCATCGGGCGCATCCATCGTCTTGGTCAGAAATCACCGATCGACGTCTACAACCTCGTGACCGAACAAGGGATCGAAGCCCGCATCGCGGCGCTCGTCGCGACGAAGAAGGCTCTCTTCAGCGGCCTCTTCGACGGCACGACTGACTCGATACGGTTCGAGAGCAAGGCGTCGTTCCTCGCCGACGTCGAGAAGCTCGTCGCGCCGTTGCCCCGGCTCGAGGTAAGCGCCGCCGCTTCGGAAGTCGTGGAACGCGACGTCGACGCGGAAGATACGAACGCGGAAACGGAACCGACCCTCGATGGCGCGCTCGCTGACGAGCTTCCGAGCGACGCTTCAGCGCGCGTCAGCAGCGAGCAACAGACTCCGAACGCTCACGATACCGGCGACCAGCTCTTTGCCACGCCGCGGCTCGCCGATTCGACGGGCGTCGCCGCGCTCCTCGGCGCGCTTCGCGTCACGCGTGCGGCAGACGGCGGAATATCGATCTCCGCGGCGCCGGACACTGCAGCGGCGCTACTCATGCTGCTGCGGGGACTAACCGAACTCGTCGCAACGAGTTCGAGCTAATGGCGCGGCGAACCCGCGGCACGACGGAAGGGGCCGCACGGCGTTCCCAGATGACCGCCCCCGAGTTGCTCCCACCTGCCGACGTTCGCGCCGGAGCGCCGCGAACTTCCCGACCGACTTCGCGTCGTTTCCTGGTGGGCCAAGACAGACTTGAACTGTCAGCCAACGGATTAAGAGTCCGCTGCTCTACCAATTGAGCTATTGGCCCGAATTTCGGTGGCTCGGCATGCGAGAACCGGAGGCCGCTCATACCATCGTCGGCTGGGGCGTCAAGCGTCGCGGGGTCGGCGCGAGGGTGGGGAGACGAGGTGGGGAGAAGAAGCGGGCAAAGAGGTGCGAAATGAATTGGCCGTGCGCTGGAAATGCGCTTGATTCTCCGGGTCGCTCCGCACTTGACTCCGCGGGGGAAGATCGGCGTGCCGACCGAACCGCAGATAAGCATCGTCATCCCGTTCCTGGACGAAGAGGGAAGCATCGAGGAGCTCTACGCGAAGCTCACCGAGGTTCTCGGACGTGTGGGAAAGCCGTACGAAATTTTGTTCATCGACGACGGCAGTCGCGATCGCGGGGGCGCCATGGTGGACGCGCTTTCGGAACGCGATCCGCGGGTCGGCGTGATTCATTTTCGACGGAACTTCGGGAAGGCGGCGGCGCTCGACGCGGGCTTCCGTCGCGCGCGCGGCCGCATCCTCATCACGATGGACGCGGATCTGCAGGACGACCCCAACGAGATTCCGAATTTTCTCGCGAAGCTCGACGAAGGGTACGACCTCGTCAGCGGATGGAAAAAGAAGCGACTCGATCCCCTCGGGAAGACCCTGCCGTCGAAGTTCTTCAATCGGGTCGTCAGCAAAGTGAGCGGCCTCAAGCTGAACGACTTCAACTGCGGGTTCAAGACGTACCGCGCCGAGAGCGTCTACGGGCTCGATCTGTACGGCGAGCTCCATCGCTACATCCCGGTGCTCGTGCACTGGCGCGGCTTTCGCGTCGCGGAAATCCCGGTTTTGCATCATCCGCGACGGAGCGGCTCGTCGAAGTACGGCATCGAACGCCTCGTGAAGGGGTTCTTCGATCTCCTGACGGTGCTCCTCATTACGCGCTACCGCGCTCGGCCGCTCCATTTGTTCGGCGGGGTCGGGCTCGGGTTCGCCGCGCTCGGCTTCGCGTGCCTCGGCTATCTGTCGGTGCTGTGGCTTCAGGGACACAACATCGGGACGCGGCCGCTCTTGCTCCTCGGCGTGCTGCTCGTCCTGGTCGGCGCGCAGCTCGTGAGCGTCGGACTCCTCGGCGAGATGATCCGCAACACGCAGATCGGGCAGCGCCCGCCGTACGAAATTCGCGCTGAGATTTCGCCGAGCGCCGCCGTGCTCCCCTCCGAGCCGGCCGCGCCCTCGAGCGTCGTTCGCGCGACGAGCTGAGCCGTCACTTCGCCGCGTTCTGGACGGCGCGGACGAGGACGGGACGGCCCGCGTCGTAACTGTAGCGTTCGACGAGCCGCGTGCGGGCGGTTCGTCCGAGACGGACGCGGAGGTCGGGGTCTACGGCGAGCCGCACGAGCGCGTCCGCGAGCGATGCGACGTGGCCCGCCTTCACGACGAAGCCGGCACCTTCGAGGATCTCCGGAATGTCGTTCAACGCACTGGCGACGACCGGCTTCGCCATCGCCATGCCGTCGAAGAGCTTCGCCGGGATCTGACCCCACGCCGCGGGCACGTCGAGGCTCGGGACGGCGACGATGTCGAGCAAGCGCAGATGATCGGCAAGCGCCGAAAATGGAAACTGTGGATACGTGACGAATCGCTCGGCTCCGAGGAGCTGCCGCGCGCGGACGACGATGGGATCGTTGGTGTCCGCGATGCCCATGATGGCAAGCCCCACGTCCGCATGACGGCGCGCGGACGCCACCGCATCGACGAGCACGTCGATCCCCTTGTGCGGACGCGGCGTGCCGACGAACCCGACCCACGTCGCGCCATCGGGAAGCGGCGTCACGGCGTGCGCGGGCGGCAACGACGGATCGAGCTCGGCGGGATCGCGCACGTGATAGAGGATCTCTCCGCCGAAGCGCGCGGCGAGCCACCGATTCGAGACGATGCGATGGCGCGCGTGACGCGCGTACGCCTCGAGGAGCGCTGCGGCGGTGAAGCGATTCACGCCGCCACGCGCGGCATAGCTCAGGGCGCGCGCGGCGGTCTGACGTACTCCGCTCATTCCCTCGGTGTGAAAATCGCGCTGAATCAGGCCCGTTTCCCAGTCGTCGATGTCCACGACGAACCCGCGACGTCCGAGCCCACTCGAGAGTGCCAACCCTAAACTCTGAAAGACGGGCTTCGACACCACCACGAGATCGTCGCCGACTTGCTCGCGGATCCACGGGATGGCGCGCGCGTAGTCGAACGCCCGCGGCGGGACCGGAAACGCGGCGATCGGAATTCCGGAGTCGCGCGCCGGCATCCAGATCGTCTCTTTCGACGAGACGCCGGCGATCCGCACCGTCGTCTCGGTCGCGAGCAGCTTCGCGAGGAGGAGCGCGCGGCCCATTCCGTTCGTACTCGCGTTCGCGCAGATGACGGTGACGGAAGGCAGCGCGCTCATCGGGAGATCTCTAGTGAGCCGCGGGCGCGACCGGCGCGACGGGTTTTACGGGCGCGGGCGTGGTCGCGGGGTTCGGCACGACGGGTTTGACGGGCGCGGGTTTCGTGAGCGCCGGCGCGGGGATGACGGGAGCGATTTTTGTTGGGGGCGCCTGCTTCGTCGGAAGCGGCGGCGACACGGCGGGAGCGATGGGAGCAATCGGAACCACCGGCATGGGCGGCGGAGCGACGGCCGGGGGTCGCACGCGCGGTCGTCCCGGGGGTCGCGGGCGCCTTTTGGCGGCGGCTTCGCCGGGGCGGCTCAGGTTCCAGCGCGGCCCGAGCCGATTCCGATTCGGCTCATTTTCCAGGAAATTGTGCCACATCGAGAATTGAAACGGCGAGCTCAAGCCGTCTTGCACGTTGAACGCGCTGACGGCGAACGCGAGGAGCACGAACGCCCACGTGATGCGGCCGCGGTCCACGCGATCGATCCAGAGCCCGAACAGGAGCACGAGCCACGGCATGACCGGCACGAGCCAGCGCATACCGACGCACCACCCGCCGTAGTTGTGCGTGCGCACGATGTAGAACGCCGTCACGACGGCGAACGTCGCGAGCATCAAGATGATTTCCGGCGTGAGCTTGTCGCGTTTGACGAGCCGGCGCACGCCTTCGTAGATCGAGAAGAAGAAGATCGGCGTCATGCTGAACACGCCGTGGTGCCCGAGGAGCACGTTGAAGGCGTAGACCGACTTCGGCTCCATCAACGCGTCGATGCCGGCGCGGTGTCCGCCGAAATAGCTTCCGGCGTAGTGCATGAACGACGTCTCGGCGTAGGCCGGGATCCAGCTGCCCGTCGCCGCGTGAGCGAGCAACGGTTCGAGCACGAGACCGGGAAGTGCCGCCGGCACGTAGAGGAGCAGCGTCCGCTTCCAGTCGCGGGTGATCAGGTACACCCCGGCGAACCCGGTGAGCGCCGCGGACGACAGATCGATCGCCGGCAAAATGCCGAGCCAGAGCCCGGCGAGCACCCAATCGAGGATTTTTCCCGAGCCGTGGCGCGCTCGATAGGCATAGAAAAACCCGACGACGGCGAGCGTCGCGCCCGGCGAGTGGTTGTTGATCGCCGTCGCGTACGACACACCGAGCCACGCGAAGCACGCCGCGGCGAGCGTCACCATGAGGGCGAACTCGCGCTCGATGACGAGCCGGCTCAGCCGATAAAAATAGATCAGAAAAATGAGATGACCGAGCCATCCGGTGAACACACCGACCGTCCAGACGACGATGCCCTCGTTGTCGACGATGTTCCACCCGCCGACCTTCTTCAGCACCCAATAGACGCCCGCGCCGTACGTCGGGAGCAGAGGCGGCTTCGACGACACGAAGTGGTCTCTCGCGCGCACCTTGTCGGGCGTGAAGAGGTAGCGGCTCGCGTCGATGTTGTACGTGCCGTAGTCGACCAGCGACTCGATCGTCGCGTAGCGGCTTCCGGTGTTCGCGTTCTCGCGCGACGAGAGCTGCATGTTGAACAGCACCATCGCGAGGCTCGCGAGCATGAGGAGGCTCGCGAGATAATGCGTAGTCCGCCCGAACGACGAGGCCGCGAGGATCGCCGGAGCGCCCGACGGAGTCGGCTCGACGGAAATGGGCAGAGCGCCCGACGGAGTCGGCTCGACGGAAATGGTCGGTGTCGCTGACGGCGACGGCGCAACGGCGATCAGCGCCCCTTCGGCCGCTTCACCGACGTCTGCGTTCGTGAGCGGCGGCGTCACTTCGCCATCGGTCTTCGTCGGCGAGTCGGTCGCTTCGACGGCGGGGTTCGCTTCGGAGTCGTCCGGTGCGAGGGCGACGATCTCCGGCGTCGCGGCGGGTGCTTCCGCGCCAGCAGCAGCGGAAGGCGCAGGGCTCGGCTCTTTCGAGCTCGGGTCGTCGTCAATCATCTTCGAGGGGTTTGGGGGGTACTTTTCCGGGGCGCGGTCGCGCGGGCGGCGGAAGTCTCTTGTGGGTCGCCTTGTACACCCGGACATCGTCGAACCGATCGACTTGCACGAGGGCGCCCCGTGCTTCGTCGACGCCGATCTGGTGAGCCACCTGACGATTTTTCATGCCGACCACGACGTAGTCGACGTCGATCCCCTCGTCGTACATGTAGAGCTTCGTCACGCTGCCGAGGTGGGTGAGGACGCGGCTACTGGCCGCCACGCGGGCGTCTTTCGGAAACGAGCGCGAGAGCTTCCGGAGCCAAGCATCGAGCGCGATTCCCGACGGGGACGTTTCTCGGACGAGCGGGCGAAATCCGGCGCGAAAACTCTGATTCGGGACCAGGCCGCCGAACTTCCAGCTGCAGAGCAAGCTGCTGGCGACCAACCCGACGGCGAGCGCCCGCACGAGCCGCGAACCGTCGAGACTCTGCAATCGAATATCGCCCGAGCGAATCCGTCCGAGCGCGGACGCCGCGAGCACGAACACGAAAGGAACCAGCAGGCTCGAGTACTGAAAGTGAACGCTGTAGACGAACTCGCGCGTGGCGAGCAGCGTGAGCGCGAGACCGTACAGGACGAGGACTTTTCCGCGCCCGAGAAACGGGAGAAGCATGAGCGGAACGACGAGGTTCGCGACGTACTCGAGCTTGTCCTCGGTGAAGACGCGCGTGATCGTGTAGACCGGATCGCCGATGAGCGTCGCGATGAGACCCGACGTCGAGCTCCCGGGGGGAATGAGCTCTTCGTAGTAGTAAGCGTAGCCGCCTCTGGCCACCTCGCCGCCCGCCGACGCGACGTTGGTGGTGTTCAGCGGGTCCATGTGACCCATGAAGCCGACCTTCGCGATGACGAAGTACACGACCGACGCGAGGATCGTGATCCAGCCTTTGCGCACGCGATCGCGCTGCCCGCCGAACAAGCAATAAAGCCCGACCAAGACGAGGGCAATCGCGATGTCCTCTCGCACCAAGAGGAGCACCGGCAGCATGACGTAGTAAGCGGTCGTGCGCCGCGTCTCGAGGAAATAGAGGAACCAGACGAGGAGCGGAATGCAGAGTGCGA
>DATBBD010000194.1:0-4092 GCA_036271175.1 Polyangiaceae bacterium
GGGCGAGCTCGGGCGAGCCCGCGGTGTCGTCTTTCGACGTGCGCTCGACGAGCGTGAGCGCGCGCATCGCCCGCGCGCCGGCCGCCGGATCCGTCGTGAAGAGCACGCGGCGCAACGTCCGCCGCACGTCGCGCCGCTCGCGACGGCGCACGACGCGGTACGCGATCTGCCAGACGACCAAGAGCGCGACGACGGCCGCCACCGACGCGCGCGCTTCCGTCGTGCCGATGCGCGCGACGTACCCGCCGCCCACGATCGCCCCCGCGAAGAGCGCGAGCAGCGCCTGCTCGACCGCGCCCCCCGCGTGCTCCTGAAAGGCGCGGCGCAGGCGATCCACGGGCGGAAGAGCCGTCACGGGTGGAGCTTAGCGCCACCATCGGTGCGCATACCACCCGCGTTCCGACGCACCCATTGCAGGGCTCCCGACTTTGACTCATCTTTGTTCGACGATGAGCCCGGACCGTTTGAAACGGATCCTCTTGTCGCTCGCGGATGGCCCGCTCCGGGTCGAGTGGCTCAGGGCGGAGCTCGAGCACATGAGCGCAGCCGATGCGGCGGTGCTCGTCAACGCGGTCGTCGAAGAGAGCGAGGCACTCGACCCGCGCGCCCGCGAGGCGCTCTTGACCATCGCATTGGTGTTCACCGATTCGAACAACGTGAGCTTCGCCGATCGCATGCGCCGCGAGACCGTCGTCGAAGATCGCCTCTTCGGGCTCCGCCGCCTTCTGCGCCGCGCCCCGCCGACGAGTGTGCGCCCCCAAAAACCAGACGAAGAACGGGTGCCGCAGTACGAGAAAGGACGCGAGCTCACGCTCGGGGAGCGGAAGAGCCTCGCGCGCCGACCCGATCGCAAGGCGTTCGACAAGCTCATCCTCGACCCGCACCCGCTCGTCATCCGGCAGCTCCTCGAGAATCCGAAAATGATCGAAGACGACGCGATCCGGCTCGCGGCGCGGCGCCCGGCGAGCGTCTCGGCCGTCCAGGAGCTCGCGCGCTCTTATCGCTTCATGAGCCGGCCGCGCGTGCGCATGGCGATCGTGCAAAACCCGGGGTCACCGCCGGAAATTGCGATTCCACTGCTCGGCCTCTGCAATCGCGAGGAGCTGCGCGACATCATGAAGAGCACCGAGACGTCGCTCGCCCTCCGTGCGACGGCGCAAGAGCTCCTGGCGCGAAAGCCACCGACGCCGAGCGAAACGCCGCCGACCTTGCATTGAATCAGTGGAGCGAACGCGCGCCGTCGTGGGCGCCGTCGTGGTGCGGTGTGACCAGACGCAAGAACGTCGCGGGGTCCTTGAGCAACGCGGAAAATTCGCAGCGTTCGCCGTCGTCGTCCCAGAACACCACGTGCACGCGTTCGCGCCCGAGGAGCCGATGCAACGTCGCACTGACGACGTTCTTCACGGGCACGTCGTATTCGAGTCGCAGGAGCTCCGGCGTGAACATCATGTTGAACGGGAAGAACGGACGGATGACGAGCCGCTCTCGCGCGACGGCGACCACGAGGCAACCGTTGGCGTTCAAGAACCGTCGCCACGGTGGAAGGAGGGTCGAGCCCGACGCGGTATGCTCGATGAACTCCGCGTCGGAGACGCCGAAGAACAGGATCGGTTTGCCGGCGCGCGCACGCTGGACCGCCGACGCGACGAACAGCACGAACATCAGCGCGAATACGAGGAGAATCGCGCGCGATAGGTCCGGCGACATGGTCGGCTTCGAGCGTACAGGGACGCGTCACCGTCATCCACAAGCGGCCGAAACGCTCCGGCAAGGTGTGGTAAAAAGTACGTCACCGCGAGGAGCGACCATGGATCCGACGCGCATCTTCGTTCCCATGCTCGCGCTGGTGTTCGTGACCTTCACGGTGCTCCTGCGCATTCCGTTCGTGCGCATTCGCGCCGGCCGCTCGCGGCGCATCGAGGTCGACGACTTCAAGTACGGCGAGTCGACGCGCGTGCCCCCCGACGTGAGCATCCCGAACCGGAACTACATGAACCTCCTCGAGGTGCCGGTGCTCTTCTACGCGGTGTGCCTCTCGTTTTTCGTCACACGCCGCGTCGACGAAACCACGCTCGTGCTCGCGTGGGTCTACGTCGCGCTCCGCGCGGTGCACTCGCTCGTCCACCTGACGTACAACCACGTCCTTCACCGACTCGCGGTGTTCGCGACGAGCAACGTCGTCTTGCTCGCCCTGTGGATCCGATTCGCCCGCTCCATCCTCTGAAGCGCGGAACCCGTCCGGTCGCCCGTTCCGATGTGAGCGGACGAAACGTGAACGCTCAGCCCTCTTCTTCGCCGTCCCACTGAGCGGTGCCGCCGACGGCGATCGCATACGCACAGTGCTCGCAGAGCGGTGGTTCCTCGTAGCGAACCTCCTCGCCGCGGGTCCAAAGAAACAAGCCTGAACCGGCTGGAACACCGTCGATGAGCTCGCCGCAGGCGTCGCATCGAAGCGCCTCTTTCGGCTCGGTCTCATCGTCGGCCCGCACCGGCGGAGTGGTCGGACCACCATCGACGTAGCGGCGGAGGGGTGTCACGCGCTGAAGTATATCGACAAGAGGTCTCCGAGCGAGCCGGACGAGAACTCGGCGCGATCACAGCCGAATCGGGCTCGGGAATGACGCGCAGCGTCGTCTTGACAGGAAGGGGTCTCCTGGCTATGAGGCGGGCCTCCAATTCCCGGGGAGAAAGGTCGCGAAAGTGAAGATTCTCTGCACGGCAAAGCGAGTTCCGGATCCCGAGATCAAGCTACGAGTCGCGGGCGACGGTTCTGGCTACGTGAAGGACGGTGTGAAGTGGGTCGTGAACCCTTTCGACGAGATTGCCGTCGAAGAGGGACTGCGCCTCAAGGAAAAGCACGGCGGTGAAGTCGTCGTCGTGAGCATCGGTCCCGCCGATGCGGCGCAGCAGGTGCGCCAGACCTTGGCGATGGGTGCCGACCGCGGCGTGCTCGTGAAGCACGACGGCGACGTCGACTCCAGCGCAGCGGCTCAGGCGATCGCGAAGATCATCGCCGACGAAAAGCCCGATCTCGTGATCATGGGCAAGCAAGCGGTCGACTACGACTCGGGCCAAGCCGGCTCCATCGTCGCGGAGCTCCTCGGATGGGGCCAAGCGTCGTATGCGTCGAAGGTCGCCGTGAGCGAAGACGGCAAAACCGTCCGCGTCACGCGCGAAGTCGACGGGGGTCTCGAGACGATCGACGTCGCGCTCCCGGGAATCATCACCGCCGACCTCCGCTTGAACGAGCCACGCTACGCGTCGCTCCCGAGCATCATGAAGGCGAAGAAGAAGCCGTTGAAGGAAACGTCCTTCGCCGAGCTCGGCATCGACGCGACGCCGAAGGTTCGCTCACTCAAGGTCGCGGAACCGCCGGCGCGCAAGGCCGGTCAGCTCGTCCCCGACGTCCCGACGCTCGTGAAGAAGCTTCACGACGAAGCGAAGGTCATCTGAAGAGGACATGACGATGAAAAACGTACTTGTCGTTGCCGAACTCAAAAACGGACTTCGGAAGACCACCCTCCCCGCCATCACCTTCGCCAAGCAAGCCGCGGCGAAGCTCGGCGGTCAGGTTCACGCGCTCGTCTGTGGCGTCGACGACGTCACTGCCGCAGCCGAAGAACTCCGGAAGTACGGCGTCGCCGTGGTGTGGACCGCGACGTCGCCGGGTCTGAAGAACTACACGGCCGAGGGCTTCGCGAAAGCAGCCATCGCCGGAGCCGAAGCGGCGGAGGCCGCCATCGTGTGCGCGTCCGCTACTGCCCAGGGTCGTGATTATTTGCCGCGCGTCGCCGCGAAGATCGGCGCGGGTATGGCGAGCGACATCACCGGGCTCGAGGACATCGGCGGCAAGATGGCGTTCAAGCGCCCCATGTTCGCGGGCAACTTGAACCAGTGGGTCGAGATCACGACGGATCGCAAGGTCGTGAGCGTCCGTCCGACGGACTTCGACGCTGCGCAGCCCGGCGCGGTCGGCGGCGAAGTGAAGCCCCTCGACGCCGGTATCGACGCCGCGGCGCTCAAGACGAAGTTCGTCGAGTTCGCCGAGGTGAAGAGCGAACGACCGGAGCTCGCCGATGCACGCATCGTGGT
>DATBBD010000195.1:0-11806 GCA_036271175.1 Polyangiaceae bacterium
CGAAGCGCCTGGGAGCACCGACTCGTATGGTGATGACCCTTCCGAGGCTCCCAGGAGGCCCGAAAACGGTTTCGCGCACGTCCTAAAAGGCTCGTCGGCGCTGTGACTGCAATGAGCGCCACCTTTTCAGGGCTCCCGGGAGCTTCCAAGTGGTGACGACGACCGATCAGAAGCTCCTGGGAGCTTCCAAGTGGTGACGACGACCGATCAGAAGCTCCTGGGAGCCTCAAAGCGGTGACGACGACCGATCAGAAGCTCCTGGGAGCCTCAAAGCGGTGACGTGCATCGGTGCGAGGCTCCCAGGAGCCTCGCAGACCGCTACTCGCTCGATCTGCGCCCTCGACGCCGAGTCCAGTCGACGAGTCCGAATCGACCCCGTGTTGCGTCGCAGTCGTTCGATGTCCGTTACTTGAAAGACAGGAAACAGTTGGGGGTCATGTGACGGAGCGGTCTCGGCGTCCCGAGGAGTTCACACAGCGCGGGGGGAGGGCGCGGTAGAAGTCGCGCGATGCGTGGTCTCGGAGTGGCTCTCGCTGCCGCGCTCTCGTTCGTCGCGACGGGTGCGTTCGCGACCGACGATTTTCCGCCGGTGATTCAGAACAAGCTGTCACTGCCGAAAGCGCCGGATTGCACGCTCTGTCACAACAACGAGCAAGGCGGACTTGGCACGGTGACGACTCCCGTTGGCTCCTGGTTCTACGGAAATGGCTTGCGGGCCTACAATGAGTCGACGCTCACGTTCCTCATCTCGAAGTCGGAAATGACGGGACAGGACTCCGATGGGGACGGCGTCTCCGACGTGACCGAGTTGCGGCAAGGAACGGACCCCAACGTTCCGAATCTTGCGGACGGGGGTCTCGGTCAAGCCGAGACGCCGCTCACGTTGCAGACCGGATGCGCGATCGGCGGCAGAGCGGCGCCGAAGGCGGGAACTCTGTTCGCTTTCGTCGCCATATCGTGGTCGGCGCGCAAACGGAGACGCGCTCGGCGACAGACTGAGCGTTCGGTTCGCGGGTGACACGCGCCGAACGGAGATCGTGTGGAGAGACTGTGATTCGTTCGGTCGAGGCGTTGCACACGTCACCGAACGACACATTAAACACCCCAATATCGTCACAGTAAGGCCGCGAAGGCCCGTTGTAGGGTCTCCGTCGCGATGGCGGATCCGACGCGTGAATTCGAAGGGGAAATGAAGTGGCGCGCTCAGGTTGACCCGAACGAGCGAGACGAGCTGCTTTCTCACGATGACGTCGAGGACGACGACGGTGGCGAGGGCAGCGACGTGGAGCTCGAGCTCGACTTGCGTGACATTCCGTACTCCGAACGCGCCGCGTCGGAGCGCCCGCTTCGCAGCTCATCGGTGCGGCGCACGGCGGCTTTTGCGAGGGCGCCATCGGGGGTTCGCTACGGCGAGCTTCGTCGCGGCGTGATGGTAGCCGCGAAGTATCGCGTCGGTGGCGTGGTTCGTCGCGGCGAAACGGCGGTCACCGTGCGCGCGTTTCACGTCGAGCTCGGCCAGAACGTGACGATCACGTCGTTGCGCCCGGAGTGCGCGCGGCGACCGAGCGTGACGAGCCGCTTCTTGAACGACGCCCGATCGGCGGCGCGCCTCGACAGTGAACACGCGGCGCGCATCCTCGACGTGGGGTGGCTCGAATCCGGCGTTCCGTTTTTCGTCGCAGAGGCGCTCGAAGGGTGGACGTTGCAAGAGGTGCTCGCGGTGCGCGGCGCGCTTCCGGTTCAAGAAGCGGTCGAGTACGTCATTCAAGCCGCTGATGCGATTTCGGACGCGCATCGCCTCGGAATCGCGCACGGGGGGCTCAACCTGACGAACGTGGTGCTGAGCCGGCGCCCCGACGGTTCACCGCGAATCAAGGTGTCGGGTCTCGGCGACCGGAGCCAAGCGTCGCTCGGTTCATTCGACGATCGCGCGCAGAGTCGCGAGCGACCGAACGAGTTCATCGCCGTCTTGCCGTATCTCGCTCCCGAGCAAATTCGGAATTCCGACGCGGTCGACGCCAAAACGGATGTGTGGGCACTCGGCGGCATCTTGCACGCGCTCATCACTGGGTTGCCTCCGTTTCGAGCGTCGAGCAAGGCGGCGCTCCTTGCCGCGATCGTCGCGGATCCGCCTGCCGCCCTGGATGCCTCGGCGAACGACGTGGCGTTCGGGCTGGGGCAAGCGGCGCAGCATTGCCTCGAGAAGGAAGCGGAGCAGCGCTTCGCGTCCGTCGCCGATTTCGTCGTCGCGTTGAAGCCGTACGCGTCGGGTGACGCGCTCGGTTCGGTAGAGCGCATTTCGCGAAATACTCAGCGCTTCACGGAGCCGCCGCCGCTTCCGATCCCGCGGGTTCGCGCGATCGTGCCGGTCGTGGCGAGTCCCGTTCGAGCTGCGCCGCCGTCATTTCCGGGGCCGTCGTGGCTCGTCGCAGGGGCGTTCATCGGCGCCCTCGTCGGAGGAGCCACCGCGGTCGTCGCGGGCGCGATGCATCTCGGTGATCGACCGTTCGCGCCGCAGTCGGAGCCGGCGTCCGCGATCGCGTCGCCGAAGCTCGAGCCGACGCGTTTGCCGGTTGCGAGCGCCGTTGCGATGCCGACCGCAGCCAAGTCGCCGTCCACGACGTCGAAGGCATCGTCGAGTGCGCATGGAGAGTCGGGGACCGCCGTGGTGATCCACGACTCACTCGCGTGGCGCCCGCCCGTTGCCGTCGCCACCACCGAGCCGGCGCCCAAGAAGGCGGAGACGCACGAGGCCACTTCGACGACCGCGCGGGCAACTGTCGGTTCGGCGAGCGCGCCTCCGAAGGATCTCTTCGATGACACGAGGTGACCGATGAGCGCCGCGCGTGGCCTCGCACGAAGCGCCGCGGGAGT
Source organism: Polyangiaceae bacterium (assembly GCA_036271175.1). Classification (GTDB taxonomy): domain Bacteria; phylum Myxococcota_A; class Polyangia; order Polyangiales; family Polyangiaceae; genus DASZVB01. Next base: position 2,875 of record DATBBD010000195.1, read on the forward strand.
CGTCGCGGTGGGCGTCGTGTCGATCGCCGGAACGACGCGCGCCGAGCCTTCGAGCGACGCGAGCCCGGCGCGCCCAGCCCCGTCGAGTGACGCCAGCCCGGCGAATGCAGCCCCGCGGACCGACGGCAGCCCGGCGAGCGCGCCCGCGACCGCCCCGAGCGATTTGGATCGCGCGCGCGACATTTTCAAAGAGGGGCGCGAGCTCGCGCAAGCGAACCGCTACGAGGAGGCGTGCGAGAAGTTCCAGGCGAGCCTCGCGCTCGACCGCGGCATCGGTACTTTGTTCAATCTGGCGGATTGCCAGGAGCACCTCGGAAAAAACGCGAGCGCGTTTTCCATCTTTCGCGCGGTCGCCGATCGCGCGGAAGAGGCAAAGCAAACGGATCGCGCCGAGCTCGCGCGCGGCCGCGCTGCGGCGCTGGAATCGAAGCTCGACTACCTGGTCGTCGACGTCGATCTGACGAGCGCGCCGAGCGGCCTCGCGGTATCGGCGGACGGCGAGGCGCTCGCGAAGGAAAAATGGGGACAGCGCGTGCCGATCGATCCCGGAAAGCACGCGATCGTCACGTCCGCTCCAGGCAAAAAAACTTGGACGAAGAACATCGACGTGCCGGAGGCCGGTGCGACGAGCGTCGTCACGATCCCGGACCTCGCCGCCGCGGAACCCACCGCCGAACCCGCCCCGGCGAGCCGCGCGCCGCCTGCCGGCGCGACCCCCGCGGAGGACGTTCCAGCGCCCCGGGGGCATGACAACACCGTGCAGCTGTTCTTGCTCGGCGGAGTCGGCGCGGGCGTCATCGCAGCGGGAGCCGGATTTGCCGCGTATTCCTGGAGCAACAACGACGCCAAACACGTTTGCCCGACGAGCGTGAACTGCACGGCGAGTGACGTCTCGCGGCATGCGCAATTCGCGAGTGACGCGCGCACGGCGAGAGCCATTGGATTCGTCGGCGTGGGGGTGAGCGTCGCGTCGCTCGCCACCGCGGGCATCATCTGGCTCGTTCGTCACGACCATCACGAATCGCCGGCCGCGTTTCGCGCAGGCCCGGTCGTCGGGAACGGCAACGTGGGCGCCGAGCTGGAAGGGAGCTTCTGAGCGTGCCCCTCGCGCCCCGCGGCGCGACGGACGCGCGGCGGTTACGCGAAGGCGTGGCACGCCGTAGCGCAGAGGCGTGGCGCCAGGCGAGTGGCGCCTTCGCCGTCGTGTTCTTCGCGTGCGGGTGCACGTCGAGCCCGAGCGCCACGACGTTCGGCGTTCGCATCGTCGACGGCGGATTCGACGGGGGATTCGTCGATACTTGTTCGTCGCCGACGCTCGTCTTGGTGGCGCCGCTCCAGAACGGCATCGGCGGTACCGGCGACTTGCACGCGGTAGCCGGCAATAGTCCGGGGCGGTTGTTCTTCTCCTGGTCGAGCACGCCCGGCAGTCGCATAAAACCGATTGACGCGACGGACGCGAAATACGTGTGCGTCGCGCCCGGTCGTCAGACGCTCACCTTGACCGCCACCGACGACCGAGGCTGCGAGCAATTTTTCAACGTGACCGTGCTCTGCGTCGAGTGAGGCAAACGCCGCTGGCTCAGGCGCCTGCTTGTTCCGAGACTGACTTGCGCCGGAATAGCATCAACGCGAGCGCGCCGAACAACGCTCCGGCGATCAGCGCGCCGACACGCCAATCGCGAAAGCCGCGCCGCCAGATCGGTGTGGCGCGAAACGTGACCTCTGCCATCTCTTTCGCGCGCTCGGGCTCCTGGTTCGTGCTCTTCGCGCGGTCGACGAGCTTCCACGCGGCGGCATAGTCGCGGTGCTGGAGCGCGAGTACCCATTGATAAAACACGACCTTCGGCTCGTTGGGCGCGAGCTTCGCGAGCTCCGGCGCGCAGGTCTCGAGCCGTGTGCGATCGGCGAGCCTGACGCCGAGGTTGCACTCGATGTCCCAAGCCACCGAGCGCGACTCCGGCTTTTCCTTCAGGTGCGCGATGACCGAGGAGAGATTCGTGACGTCCTTTTGAGATGGATCCCCCGGCTTCGCGAGCACGACGCGCGCGTAGTGCGAAAAATCGGCGAGCGTCACGCCCTGGCCGGTGAGCGCGCCGGCGCAGTATTCGGTCGCCGTATCGAGATCGTGCGCCGCTTCGTACTCGGTGCACGCCTTCGAGTAGCCGACGCTCATGTCCGGAACCGCCTTCACCACCGCGGCGTAGAACTTGGCGGCCGCAGCGTGGTCGCCCCGCGCGAGCGCGTGGTCGGCCCTGTCGCCGAGGTCCATCAAGAAATAGCCGTACTCGAGCGGATCTTTGTCGCGCTGGGCCAGGGTCGGAACACTCGAAACGGGGTTGGCGTCGTCGATCGGGTATTTGCTGAGCGAACCGGCGCGCATCGGTCGGCGGAAGTCGTCCGCGGCGTTGGCCGCGTTACCGGCGTTCGTCGCAGTTGCGGAGCTCGCCGTGCTCGCGACCGAGTCGTTCGCGCGCGCCGTCACCGAAGGCGTCGAGAGCGCTCCGAGTGCGACCACCGTGGTGGCCGTTCTCGCGTACCGCGAGCCACGCCGTGAGCGGACGACAGCGCGAAGCAGCGTGCCGAACGCCAAACCCAGGAACGACAGCCAGAAGGTGGCCACACCCCAACCGGGTCGGTGAGCGGAGCGCAGCGCTTCGAAGTGCGCGGTTTCCGAGTACGTCGGAAAAGAGCTAGCGAGTCGGTTCGTGCAATCGTTCAACATGTCCAGGTCACCCAATTTTTGCGCGATGTCGCACTCTGCGGCAGCGCCGTATGGATCGTCCGGCATCAAATGCCCTGCGCGGTTCGCGTAGACGGTCGCGAGGCTCAAGTCGGAGCTCGTCGGCTGTGCACCGCCGGACAAGAGCGCGCCCACCATCGCGCGAAGCCCCATTCCCGTCGCATTGTTCGACAGCGAACGCTTGCAAGCCGTCAGGGCGTCATCGTGCCGGCCGAGCATGGTGAGCGCCTCGCAGTCGAGCCGCGGCGCGAGCGCACTCTCCTTCGCTTCCGTCGCGGCCGCGCGCAGCATCTTCTCTGCCGCCTCGACGTCCGATGGCGTCTTCGCGGCGGCGAGCAGCGTTTCGCCTTGCTCGAAGTTCTTGGCGGCCGCGGGATACTTCGATTGCATCCACGTCAAGTCGTCGCGATCCAGTCGATTCCTGGACGGTTCCGACCGCGGGGCGCTCGCCGCGAACAGGAAGACACAGAACGTGGCCACGACGCGGACTCTCGAAATGAGAACGGGCGTCACTTGCAATACGGAACGCATTCGGCGTTACCTCCGATGCCTGGGCTCCCGCAGAAATCGTGATCGCATTCACCGAGCGACATCGCGCCGCCGGCCGGCGTGCTCACGTCGCCGAGCCCGTTGACGATCGTGGTCGCGTCCGTTCCGGCGGGGTACGCCGCCGCGATGACGTCTCTGCATTCGCCCATGGCGCTCGCCAGGCTGGCCTTACACGAGACGATGTCCACGGCGTCGCCGCAGTAGCAGGGGACCGAGCCGTGCGCGATGCAGTTGGTCTGGCGAATGCACTGGAGCACGGCGTTGCAATGCGCCTGATCTGCCGGGTCCGGATAGTCGCTGCACGCGGGCTCCACCGTGCATCCGGTGCTCGGGTTACTGCACCCGGTCGCGTCGTGCGGGCAGTTCATCGCCTCGCAATCGGTGCAGACGTCGCCCGTCGCCGTTTCCGCCGGCGGCGCGAGGTGTAGCGGGCCGCAGATCGGTCCATCCACGCCGGCGTCGATCGACGACGTGCCGCCGTTCGACGACGTGCCGCCGTTCGACGACGTGCCGCCGTTCGACGACGTGCCGCCGTTCGACGACGTGCCGCCGTTCGACGACGTGCCACCGTTCGACGACGTGCCACCGTTCGACGACGTGCCGCCGTTCGACGACGTGCCACCGTTCGAGGTGCCAGTGGTGCCGCCACTGCTCGTCGTGCCGCCGGTGCTCGTCGTCGGGCCGGCGTCGAGTCCCGTTGGCGGGCCGCTCGTCGGCGAGCATTGCCAATCGCCGGAAAAATAGGGGGCGCCGCAATAGTCGTGGCCACACTTGAGCAAAGCCAACGCCCCGCCAATCGGGACACTGACGTCGAAGAGGTGGTTCACGAGCGACTGCGAATCCGCCGAGCCGAAGGCATCGCCGATGACGTCCTTGCACGGCCCGGCGGCTCCGCCGCCCTTACACGTGAGGATGTCCGCATCGCCGCAATAACAGAACAGAGGGCCCGATTCGTCGAGGAAGCATGCCGTCTCGACCGCGCAAGCGTACACGCTGTAACAAGCCGTCTGACCTTTCGCGTCCGCGTAGTCGCTGCAGTTCGGTTGCGCCGAACACCCGTTCGTCGGGTCGTCGCATCCCGTCGCGTCGTGAGGACAATTCAGCTCGAGACACGCTTCGCAAGCGTGGTTGTCCGTGCACACCGAGGTGCAATCGTCTTCGTCGAGCTTATTGCCGTCGTCGCACTGCTCGGGCGCCTCGATGGTGCCGTCGCCGCATTTCGAATTCGCGGTCGTCCCGCCCGATCCCGTCGATCCGCCGGACCCACTCGATCCACCGGTTTCGCTCGACCCTCCATCGCCGCCGATCGAGGCGTCGGGACCTTCGCCGCCGCTTGCAGTAGCTCCGGTGCCGCCCTTGCCGCCGGTTGCCGATGACGTTCCACCCGATCCCGAAGGGCTACCGGCTGTCGCGCCGGACCCTGCGGGCGTGCGGCCGGTGGCTGCTCCGCCGACGCCCGATCCGCCGGTCTCACCGCCGTCGCTCGAGCTGCCGGAAGTCGTCCCGGTGCCTTCGCAACCGACGACGCTCATGACGAGCGCGCCGAAGCCAACGAAGGCGAGCGCCGCCACCGTGACATGCGGTGCCCGACGCGGGACCTCCTCCGGTGCCGGCTTCATCGCCAGCAGCTAACACGCGACCCTCGGCCCTAACGCGACGTTCAGGTAACAAACGCGAGACCGCCGCGATAGCTCGACGCCGTCCGCGAAATTCTCATCGCCGATCGCGTCTTCGACGGCGCCCCACAATACACCGGTTCCCACTCGAGCTGATCGTCCGCAGCTTTTTCAACCCGACGGGCGAGGGTAAAAAAACTGCTTCGCTTCGGTCGAACTCTGGTTACGGCTGCAGTCATTCTCGATCAGCTCAACTGCGTTGAGCTGTAACCGTCTACGAAATAGACGACGGGCGCCGGATTTGAAATCCGACGCCCGCTCGCGTTCAGAGTCGCTGTGGAGAAGCGATCACTTGCAGTACGGGACGCACTCCTGGTTCCCGCCGAGGCCGGGGCTACCGCAGAAGTCGTGGTCGCACTCGGCGAGTGCCATGGCGCCACCGCCGGGTTGGCTCACGTCGCCGAGACCGTTGACGATCGTGGTCGCGTTCGCGCCAGCCGGGAAGGCTGCGGTGATCGTGGCCTTGCAAGCACCCTGCGCGTTCGCCGCGTCGGACTTGCACGAGACGATGTCGACGCCGGGACCGCAGTAGCAGTTGACGTTGCCGAGCGCGATGCAGTTCGTCGAGCGCGCGCAGTCGAGGACTGCGTTGCACGAGGACACTGCTGCCGCGGTCGTGTAGTCACTGCAAGCCGGCTGGACCGTGCATCCCGTCGTCGGGTCGCTGCAACCCGTCGCGTCGTGCGGGCAGTTGTTGGCTTCGCAATCGGTGCACACGTCGCCCGTCGAGGTCGCCCCAGGAGGCTGCGCCGGAGGCGTGCAGATCGACGCGGTCGTCGTTCCGCCCGTTCCCGTCGTTCCACCGGTTGCCGTCGTTCCACCGGTTGCCGTCGTTCCACCGGTCGAGGTCGTCCCGCCCGCGCCGCCGGTGCCGCCGGTGCCGCCGCCCGGCGTGACACAGGTGACGTTCGCGGAAATCGAGCTCGTGCAGCTCGTTCCCTTGGTCACCGTGATGGTGATGCTCTGCGTGCCGGCCGTCGTGCAGGTGAAGGTCGTGTTCGGCGCCGTGGGGTCGGCGAAGTTCGCGCCGCCCGTCGACGTCCACGCGAAGGTTCCCGTCGTGTCGGTCGCCGTGCTCGAGACGTCGATCGTGCTGCCGACGTCGGTCTGCAGCGGGTCGATGACGACGTTCTCGATCGCGGGGCAGGTCTGCTGCGTCGTCACGTTGCCGCCGATGGTCGCGTTTCCGGTCGGCGAAGGCGTCGTGGCGGTGCCGCAGATGATCTGAACGGTGACGCTCTGGGTCGAGCCGGCCACGACCGTGAACGCCGACGAACCGTGGCAGCCGTCGCCGTTGGTTGCCGTCGCATCGAACGTCACGGTGTACGCGCCGGGCGCGAGAGCGCCGGCGAACGCCGAGATGGTCGCGTCGGGAGAAGCGACGTTGACCGTCTTCTCGATCAACGGGGTCGTCGACGTTCCCGCGAAGATCTTCATGTCGACCGAGTTGATCGTCTCGCCGCCGGTCACGAGGTTGATGCCCACCACGCCGGTTTTGAGCGAGCTTCCCTCGTCGGTACTACCCGGTTCGTTGGAGCCCGTGCAGGCCGGCACCAAGGCGACACAGCCCGCCGCCAAAGCGAGGGCGATCATAGAGCGCTTCATGAATTTCATTTGAGGATCCTCCACTAGAGTTCGCGGTCTCAGGGAACGGCCAGCGATCTCCGAGCCGACGGACCGCCTCCTAGCAAGGAGAGCGCCAATGCCTCTCGCTCGACGTTCAGCGAGCGCGTGCGAGTGAGACGGTCGCTGTTTTCTCGACCACTTCACGCGTTAGGACGCGTGGGATATCGCGAGCAACGCCACCGTTATCGCCGAATAGCGTCCGGAAACCGGAAAACACATCTAGAAACGAGAAACGCGCCCCGTTGCTTGCCTACGAGCGACGCGTCGCGGAGTTAGGTAGCGTCACCTTCGATTCTCGGAGAGCAAATTCCGAAAATCGTCCGGTCGCGTGATAGTGACGGCGCGGACTCTCGTCTCGACTCGAGTGTGTGAACGAACGACGTGCGGTCGCGCGGAAGACTCGAGTCCCGACGTGCAATCGCCACGCCGCGCGATGGTCATGGTTTTGTCGCAATGAGCCGCGAGGTCGCATGGTAGGTCGACCTCGTGACGCCGCGATCGCTAGAGGTCCGCTCGAGCGCGCTCGGGCTGCGGTGTCTTCTCGCCCTGGCCTTACTCGCATGTGGAGGTGCGGTCGGATGTTATCCCGAGGGCGCTGCAACGCGACCGAAGCAGTCCATCCTCGCGAATCAACCGGGAGACGGCGGCGTGGTCACGATCAGGGATTCCAGCGCGACGACACCCAACGTCGACGCGGGCACTCAGGTTTGTTTGCCCGCACGCACGATGGAGCCGGACCCAGCTCGCCTCCAGGTGATGAGCGCGCAGGTACAGCAAGAACAAACGGAGTTCGTTCGCGACTTGTTCACGAAGTTCGAGGGGGCTTGTGGCGAGTGCCATGTCAACGGAAGCTTCGGCGGTTTTCACGTTTCGGAGAACACGTTTTCCTCGGATATCACCCAGGCGGCGCTCGACGCGATCGGCTCGAACGATCCGACGAAGGTCATGCCGCCGGGGTCGACTCCGGCAAACCAGCGCCCGAAGACCGATTCGAACCTCGAGCTCCTCGCATTGCTCGAGATTTGGTTCAGGCAAGGGAAACCGGCCGATGTGTTCGTCCTTCCGAACGCCGCGGACGCGGGAGCCGACGGCGGCGCCGGCAAGCAATACCTCCTATCCGAGACCGTTGGAAACGCGCTGACCAACCTTGGTAACTGCATTCCCGGACGCACGCTGTTCGGTGCCGAGGTCGATGACAAGGATGCATTTTTCGAAAAAGCGACGCAGCTTCCGCAGACCTTGCAGGAGACGGATCTCATCTCGTTCGACTCCGCGGTGCTCGCGCGCCACGGAGTGGTCGCTTACGCCCCCACCTATCCCTTGTGGTCCGACAACGCGCGCAAGATCCGCTACGTACGCGTTCCCCGCGGCAAGAGCATCACCTTCGACAAGACCGCGCAGCAGTTCGTGATTCCAGACAACACTCGATTTTACAAGACCTTCATGAAGGAGATCATCGAGAAGGACGGGAGCGTCCGTTATCAGAAAATGGAGACCCGGCTGATCGTGGCCCGCCGTCCGAACCTGAATCCAGACGGTTCGGTGAAGACGGACGCCGTCTACGGGCAGACGGCGCTCTTCGGCACGTACTACTGGAGTGACGACGAAAAGACGGCGACGCTCGTCACTAATTTGCTGCACGATCAACAGCCGTTCACCGACACGTTCCGCACGTATCACACCGACGAGCGAAAATACGAGGCGGTGGCCGCGAGCCTCGGCAAGGATGGCGGCGCGACCGATTTGACCACAGGCTTACGCCAGGCCGGCGCAATCCGGAACTACGCGATTCCCGGAAGCCCGCGCTGCATCCAGTGTCACATGGGGAGTCCGAGTCAAAGCTTCGTCCTCGGGTTCACGCCGTTGCAAGTCGTTCGCCGCCCTTTGAACGTCGGCGGAGTCATCGAGCCACCGGGTCCCGACGATCTCACTCAGTTCACACGGCTCATCGACCTCGGCATCATCACCGGAATGAGTGACGCCTCCGACATTTTGCCGCTCGAAAAATCGGAGGGCACGCGCGCACCGCGCAACGACTACGAGCTTAAAGCTCAGGGATACATGATTGGAAACTGTGCGCATTGTCACAATCCGCACGGCTACCCCTCCGTTCAAAATCCGGTTCTCCAGAGCTTCCTGAGTTTTCTGCCCGGGCCGCTCGACTGGCAGGGGATCTTTCAGTTTCCGCTAGAGAAGTTCAGCCCGCGAATTCCGCGCGACGTCGGCGGCTCGGTCCCCATGCCGTACATCACGCCGTCCCTCGTCGATTACCCGAGCCAGGGTGATCTGAATCACAAGGTCATCGATCCGTCGTACCTGAGCAACGCCGACGTTCCTTATC
>DATBBD010000196.1:0-3596 GCA_036271175.1 Polyangiaceae bacterium
CTCTATCTGGAGTCACTGCGCGCGCTCGGGACGAACCCGCTCGATCACGACGTCAGGTTCATCGAGGACGACTGGGAGAGCCCGACGTTGGGCGCGTGGGGTCTCGGGTGGCAGGTCTGGCTCGACGGCCTCGAGATCAGCCAGTTCACGTACTTTCAGCAGGTCGGCGGGCTCGAGTGCAAACCGGTGAGCGGCGAGCTCACGTACGGCCTCGAGCGCATCGCCATGTACTTGCAGGACGTCGACCATTTCTCCGACGTTCGATACGACCGCGACGTCACCTACGGCGAAATTTACCGGCGCGCCGAGTGGGAGTGGTCGACCTACAACTTCCACGAGGCCGACGTGCCGCATCACTTCCAGGCGTTCGACCACGCCGAAATCGAAGTGAAACGCCTTCTCGGCCGCAGCGAAGAGCCGCTCGAGAAACTGGTCTTGCCCGCCTACGACTTCGTCGTGAAGGCGGCCCATGCATTCAACGTGCTGGACGCGCGGGGCGCCATTGGCGTCACCGAGCGACAGCGCTACATCTTGCGGGTGAGATTGCTCGCCCGTGAAGTGTGCCAGGCTTATTACGCCCAGCGACAAGCGCTGGGCTTTCCGCTTCTCAAAGAGGCCGCACGAGCGGCCGAGTAGGAAGAGTCGCGATCATGGCGTTCACGCGCGTGCCGTTTGGGTCGATGTCATGGGAGCCGGGGAGCCATCGGCTCGAAAAGAAGAAGACGCTCCGCGGGCGTGGCGTCGGGCTGCTCGAGTTCGCGCCCGGTTTTTCGGATCCGAATTGGTGTGAGCGCAGCCACATCATGTACGTGCTCGAGGGCCAGATCGAGCTCGAGTTCGACGAGGGAATCGCCTCGCTCTCGGAAGGGCAGTGCGGCGTTTTGGATCGAGGAACGCGCCATCGCGCGAAGAACACCGGCGACGAGACGGCTCTGGTCTTCGTCGTCAGCGACGTCGATTTGCCGACGTAGCGAAGAGCGAAGAACAGGAGGGCCGCATGGCCACGACCACTCGAGACGTCTTCATCGTCAGCGCCGCGCGGACTCCGATTGGGTCGTATCTCGGCGCCCTTGCGTCGGAGAGCGCTCCGAAGCTCGGGGCCGTCGCGATTGTCGCGGCGCTCGAACGCGCGAAGCTCGCCGCCGAGCGCGTCGACGAAGTGTTCATGGGCAACGTGCTCTCGGCCGGTATTGGGCAAGCGCCCGCGCGGCAAGCATCCCTCGCCGCGAAGATCCCGAACACCGTGCCGACGACCACGGTGAGCAAGGTGTGCGGCTCGGGGCTCCAGGCCGTCGTGTTCGGCGCGAAAACGCTGATGCTCGGTGACGCGGGCGTCGTGGTCGCGGGCGGCATGGAGTCGATGTCGAACGTGCCGTATTACCTGACGAAGGCGCGCACCGGTTACCGCATGGGCGACGACAAGATCGTCGACGGGATGATCTTCGACGGCCTCTGGGATCCGTACAGCAACTCGCACATGGGCGTCGCCGGCGAGCTCTGTGCGAAGGAGTACGGTTACGGCCGCGAGGCGCAGGACGAGTTCGCGCGCGAGAGCTATCGGCGCGCGCTCGCCGCCACGAAAGAGGGACTTTTCAAAGGCGAAATCGCGCCCGTTTCGCTTGCCCAAAAGAAAGGGAGCCCCCTCGTCGTGAGCGACGACGAAGAGCCCGGTCGCGGCGATCCGGAAAAATTCGGAAAGCTGCGTCCGGCCTTCAAGGACGACGGCACGATCACGGCGGCGAACGCGTCGAGCATCAACGACGGCGCCGCGGCGGTCGTCCTGGTGACCGAAGACGTCCTGAAGAGCGAAAAGCTCGAGCCGCTCGCGCGCATCGTCGGCTACGGCTCCGCCGCGCAGGCACCGGAGTGGTTCACGACCGCGCCGGCGAAAGCCATCGACCTGACCTTGAAGAAGCTCGGCTTGAAAAAGGAAGACATCGACCTCTTCGAGATCAACGAGGCATTTTCGTGCGTCGCGATGGCGTGCACGAAGCTCACCGGCATCGATCCGGCGCGCGTGAACGTCCGCGGCGGCGCGGTCGCTCTCGGCCATCCGATCGGCGCTTCCGGCGCGCGCGTCCTCACGACGTTGCTCTATGCGATGAAAGCTCGCGGCGATCGCCGCGGCCTCGCGACGCTGTGCATCGGCGGCGGCGAAGCCGTCGCGGTCGTGGTCGAGCGGTAGATCTGCGCTACACTGCCGGCGTGCTCGACGCCCGGCTCATCGAACCCGAGAAGACTCGTGGGCTGCTGCGTTCCGAGTACGATCGGCTCGTCGCGCTCGGCCTTCTCGAAGACGAGCGCGTGGAGCTCCTGCACGGAACGCTCGTCGAGATGAGCCCGAACGATCCCCCGCACTCGAGCCCGATTCAGGCGCTCAACGAGATCCTCATGCCCGCGTTGGTCGGCCGCGCGACGGTGCGCGTTCAACTCCCGCTCTACGCGGCGAACGAATCGGAGCCCGAGCCCGATGTCGCGATTGTTCCGCTTGGTGAATACCGGTCGGCTCACCCCGCGCACGCACATCTGGTCATCGAGGTCGCGGTTTCCAGCATCAACAAAGATCGCAAGGTGAAGGCGCCGTTGTACGCGGCATCCGGGTTCACCGAGTACTGGCTCGTGAACGTGCCCGACCGAGTCGTCGAGGTCTATCGTTCGCCGGATTCAGGAACGTATCGAGCCGTCAGTCGTCATGGCCCCTCCGAGGTGCTGTCGCCGGAAGCGTTTCCCGACGTTCACGTCGCGCTCGGCGACGTGTTCGGCGCGTGAACGCAGCGCGTTCTCGACGATCTCACCCCGCGATCCAGAGCACCGTGAACGCGTCCCCGCCGTCTTCGGCGTCGGCTGCGCGGGAACGCTCGACGAAGCGGTGCGCCTTCAATTGCTCGCGGATCGCGCTCTTGAGGGCGCCGGTGCCGTGACCGTGCAGGATGAAGCCCGCGGGCTCACCGCTCGACAGGAGGCCGTCGATGAACGCCTCGATGCGATCGGTCGCTTCTTCGACGCGCATGCCGCGCACGTCGCAGGTGATCGAGGGCGTGCGCACGGGCGTGCTGTCGATGCGCACCGGTGGCGCCGCGTTTTTCTTGGGGGGTTTGGGGCGCGTGGGTTGTGCCCCGTGCGGCGCGCGAACGAGCTCGTCGAGCTTCACCGTGAGCTTCATCGGACCCGCCGCGATGCGCACCTGACCGCGCACCGGCGCTTCCAGGACCTCCGCGCGCAAGCCGAGCTTCGGCACCGTCACGACGTCGCCCGGTTTCAGTTCCGACGCGACGATCGCGGTTCCGTTCTTCGCGCTTCCGCCGTCGAGCGACTCGTGGAGCGCGCTGCCGAGCGCGCCGGCACTCGCGGCGCGATTCACCGATTTCGCGACCTCGCGGAGCTCGTCGCGGCCGACGTCTCCTTGCTTCAACCGCTCCGTTGCGTTGCGAAGTGACGCGCGCGCCTCGCGGACGGCGGTGACGAGCTCGCGGCGTTCTCCTTCGAGCCGCGTTTTTTCGGTGGCCCGCGCGCGCCCGACTTCGACTTCGAGCTCGGCACGGAGTTCGTGCTGCGCGCGAGCGTCGGCCTCGGCCGTACGGCGGTCGGCTTCGGCG
>DATBBD010000197.1:0-14962 GCA_036271175.1 Polyangiaceae bacterium
GCCTCGGAATCAGCTTCGAGAACCGCTGACGCTCTGGAGCCGAGAGCCGCGCTCGGCAGAGCATGGTAAGCGTCGCGCCGCTTGAAGACGAGCCTGCTCGACTACGACCTTCCGGACGATCGGATCGCGACGCATCCGCCCGGCGAACGCGACGCGGCGCGCTTGCTCGTGGTCGAACGATCGCGACGGGTCCACGCGCAGTTCGTCGATTGGGCGGAGCTCGTCACCGGAGGCGCGCTCGTCGTCTTGAACGACACCCGCGTCATCCGCGCTCGGCTCATCGGCGAACGCCGCGAGACCGGCGGTCGCGTCGAAATCCTCCTCGTGCAGAAGGCCGCGGACGCCAGCCCCGACCCGGATGCCGAGACGTGGCTCGCCATCGGACGCGCGAATCGTCCACTCCGCCCGGGCTCGCTCATCGACGCGGGCGCGCTGTCGATCGAGGTCACGGCTCGCGAAGAGGAACTCCTCTGCGTCGTGCTTCGATCTGACGGGGGTGTCGCTGCGGCCATCGAACGACACGGCCACGTGCCGCTGCCGCCGTATCTCGGACGCCCCGACGAGCCGAGCGACGTCGAGCGTTATCAAACCGTGTTCGCGCGCACCGACGGCTCGGTCGCCGCGCCGACGGCGGGGCTGCACGTGACGCCGGCGACCTTGGCGCGGCTCGAAGCGCGCGGCGTGTCGATCGGTTTCGTCACGTTGCACGTCGGTCCCGGCACCTTCCGTCCTGTCTCCGTGAACGACCTCGACGAGCACCCGATGCACTCCGAGCACTTCACCGTCTCGGCCGAGCTCGCGCTCGCGGTCCGGCGGACGCGCGCGCGGGGTGGTAAGGTCGTCGCCGTGGGAACGACCGTCGTGCGCGCTCTCGAGAGCGCGCGCGATCCGGGCGATCCGTCGCTCGTCGTCGCGACGACCGCGGACACGAAGCTCCTCATTCAGCCGGGCTACGCCTTCGGGCCCGTGGACGCGCTCCTCACGAATTTTCATCAACCGCGGAGCACCTTGCTCGCACTCGTCGCGGCCTTCGCGGGGTTCGACCGCGTCGTCGCGGCATACCAGGACGCGATCGCCGCGAGTTACCGGTTCCTGTCGTACGGCGACGCGATGTGGATCCCGGAGCGGCTCACGTGATCACGTTCCGCGTCGAGAAAACGTCGGGGCTCGCGCGCGCGTCGACGATGACGACGCCCCACGGGGACATCGCGATGCCGGCGTTCATGCCCGTCGGCACTCAGGGCACGGTGAAGTCGCTCGCCCCCGACGAAGTGTCGGGAACCGGCGCGCGGATCCTGATCGCGAACACGTACCACCTGTGGCTTCGACCCGGCCCGGAGATCGTGCACGCCCACGGCGGACTGCATCGCTTCATGCGCTGGCCCCACGCGATCGCGACGGACTCGGGCGGCTATCAGGCGTTCTCGCTCGCGGAGCTGCGCAAACTCGGCGAAGACGGCTTCGAATTCGCGTCGCACCTCGACGGCTCGCGACGCTTTTTGAGTCCCGAAGAAGCGATGCGCATCCAGGGCCTGCTCGGGTCCGACATTGCGCTGCAGCTCGACGTCTGTCCCCCCGCCGGCGCGCCCGAGGACGAGCTCGTCCGGGCCGTCGAGCGAACGACGCGCTGGGCCGTTCGCTGTCTCGAGAGTCGCGACCCGACGCAAGCGCTCTTCGGCATCGTCCAGGGCGGTACGAACGTCGCGCTCCGGCTCCGTCACGCGGCGGAGCTCGGTAGGCTGCCCGTGGACGGCCTTGCCCTCGGGGGCTTCAGCGTCGGCGAGCCGCCCGCGCAGATGCACCGGGCCCTGTCCGCCGTGGCGCCGGCCCTCGACGAGCTCCGGCCGCGGTACCTCATGGGGGTGGGCACGCCGACCGACCTGATCCGGGCCATTGGCAGCGGTATTGATCTCTTCGATTGCGTGCTCCCGACTCGTAACGCTCGGAATGGACAAGCTTTTACGAGCTTCGGTCGTGTGGTCATCAAGAACGCGCGCTACCGCGAGGACCCGTTGCCGCTCGATCCGGCCTGCGAATGCCCCGTTTGCCGTGGGGGCTTCAGTCGGAGCTATTTGAGGCATCTTTACGTGGCCGGTGAGCTCCTCGCGCACCGCTTTCTCAGCCTCCACAACCTGCACTTTTATCAAGACCTCGTCGCTCGAGCCCGGCGGGCGATCTGGGCGGGCCAGTACGCCGATTGGGCAGAGCGGCGCCTGGCCGAGCTCGAGCCGCACGAGGGGCGCGAAATGTCGTCGGAGAGCGACGAAAACCGAGGAGATGAGACGGGGTAGGAGAGGCGCGCCCCTGGTCGAGGATGCGCGGGTTGACATTGCGCCCCCGCCTGAGAGAGTTCGTAGTCTTGGGCCCCGGTCTCGGGCTGGCGCGGCCCTTTGTCATGAGCCAGGGAGACAAGAAGAACATCGGCCGCGTGGCGCTCAGGCAGCGCGCGCTCTCACGAAGTGAGGCCGGCACTCTCCCGTCGAGCGATCCCGAATCCTCCGGGCGGCCAGCGGCCAGTCCCGCGGACCTGAAGCTCCTCAGCGAGCGGTTCGGCGTTCCGGCGATCGATCTCGAGCAAGTCTGCGTTCGGCTGGCCGATCTCGAGCTCATCCCGCTCGAGATCGCGCGGCGTCACGCCATCCTTCCGGTGCTCGTGAAGGCCGATCGCTTGTTCGTCGCGATGGCGAATCCGCTCGATAAAAAAGTCATCGACGAGCTCGAGTTCGTTACCGACAAGAAGGTCCTGCCGTACGTCGCGGTCCCCGAATCGTTGAACGACGCGATCGAGCAGGCGTACGCATCGCGAAGCCGGGACGAACAATATTTCATCGGCGCGTCGTGCCCTCCGGAGACGCTCCGGAAAATGGGCCTCACGGACGCCGCGCCGGCCGAGAAGGACACGGAGTTCGGGGGCGAGCCGCCGCGAGTCGAGACCCGGGGACCCGCGGAACAATCCGGCGTCGTGGTGGACGACGCGATCGGACGCGCGCAGCGAACGAGCCATTTTCCGGACACCTCCGACTTCGGCGATCTGTCGAAAGAGCTCAGCGGCGTCACCGACATTCCTGACGCATTGCCGCCCGCGAAGTCCGGCGTTCAGACGATCCTCGTCGTCGATGACGAGCCGGAAATCCGCACCATGCTCGAGCGGATTTTGAAGGGGAAAGGCTATCGCGTCATCTCGACCGACAACGGGCGTACTGCGCTCGGGCTCGTGAAAGAGCATGCGCCGGATCTCCTCGTCCTCGACGCGATGCTGCCCGAGGTGCACGGGTTCGAAATCGCCCGGCGGATCAAGTCGAGCGAGCGCTATCGCCACATTCCGATCGTGATGGTGAGCGCGGTCTACCGCGGGTGGCGCTTTGCCGACGATTTACGCGAGAGCTGCGGCGTCGAGCACTACATCGAGAAGCCGTTCAAGATCGCCGATGTCCTTCGCGCCGTCGAAGGGGCGCTCGAGTCGGATGCCGAGCCCCCGAGCTCGAAGGTGCGCGAGATGTCGGCGGAGGCCGAACAAGAATTGAACGCAGGGGTAGCAGCGTACCAAGAAGGCCGAATCGACGACGCGATAACCCATCTCGCGCGCGGCGTCGCGATCGATCCCCTGGCATTTCGGCTCCACTTCCACCTCGGCCTGCTCTACGGGAAGAAAGGCCAACTGTACGAAGCGATCAGCGAACTCGAGCGCGCCGTTGAGATAAACTCGAGGCACTTCCCGGCCGTGAGAAATCTTGCCATTTTGTACCAGAAGGCCGGCTTCCGGAACAAGGCCACCGAAATGTGGCAGCGAGCTTTAAATGTTGCGCCCGATGACGTGACGCGGCAGTCGATTAAACAACAATTATTGGCTCTTCTGTGATCTCGTCCGCGCCGAGTTCTCCTATCGCTCAGACGACGTCGAACCGCCTTCGAACGACCGCCGCATGAAGTTTCTCTGCCCACAGTGCAAGGCGAAATACAGAATCGCCGACGAGAAGCTCGCGCAGCGCGCGTCCTCGAAGATGAAGTGCCGCAAGTGCGGTTTCGTCATCGACATTCAAACCGCTTCCGTCCCTGAGACGGTGCGCCCTCCGGGCGCTCCCGCGCCGGCCGACGGCGGCGAAGACATCGACGAGCCGCCGGCGCGCAAGGTCCCCCGCGTCGCTCCGACTGCGACGGCCACCGCAGCCGCCCCGCGCCGCGTGGTGCCGACGGCGTCGACGGCAAAGCGCGTCCCGGTTCCTTCGCCGAAGCGCGCTACCAGTGGCGGCGGGGTCCCGCCGCGCCGCGGGCGTGCGGTCGCCGCCGTCGCCGAGGCAGTTCCGGAGCCGTCATCGCCGATCACGCCGGACGCGGCTCCGCCCGCGGCGCGAGCCGCCGCGCCGGGGCCCGTGCCTGCGCCTACGCCGGCGCCGGTCCAAGCGGCCGCCCCCGACCCCAACGAGTTCGACGACGAAGGCACCACGCGCATTCACGACGGCGGCGCGCTCACCGCCGCGTTCTCGCAATCCATGGCCGAGAAAGGGCCCGCCGCTGCGGCCGCGCAGCCCGCGCCCGACGAGTGGTACGTCGGCATCGACGGGACGCCGACAGGGCCGCTCTCGACGGGAGATCTCAGGCGCAAAGCGGTCGAGCGGAAAATGACGCTCGATTCGCTCGTCTGGAAGGAAGGCTTCGAAGATTGGAAGCCGCTCCGCGAATTCCCCGAGCTCGTCACGATCGTCGAGGAAGCGCAGGACGCGTTGCTCACCGAGCCGAAGACGGTGCCCGCGCCGTCACCGCTCGAAGAGCAACAGCAGCAGCAACAAGCCGCAGCACGAGTGGGCGTTCCATCGGTTTCGAACGCCGACGTGCTCGAGCAGCTCGGCGTCACGCCGCGTAAGACGGCCGTTTCTCATCCGGTTGCCTGGGCGGGGATCGCGGTCGCGCTGGCGTTCGGGGTGACGCTCGGCATCGTGGTGTTCAGCAAGACGGAGCGGCAAGAGGTCGTGAAGTACGTCGAAGTGCCGGCCAGCGCGAGCGCAGCCGCGGCCGCCCCCGGCGACCCGGAGGTCATCGAAGAAGCCCAGGTCTCCGGCGGGTCGACGAAACACACCGGCACCACGGCGGTGAGGCCCCCGGAACCCGTCGCGGCGGGCACCAAACCCTCCGGGAGCGGGCTCCTCAACGGGCTCAGCGCCGGGCTCGGACCTGCCGGCGGTAACAACGACGTCGCGAGCGGTTCGGCGCCCGGGGGGCAGCTCGACGGCACGTCGATTCAACGCGTCGTCGCGAACTTCAGCTCGAGCGTGCGACGCGGATGCTGGGACCCGGCGATCGTGTCGCGTGCGCCCGACGCTCCGTCGAACGCGCGCGTCGGTGTGACGATCACCATCTCGCCGTCGGGCAGCGTCGACAACGTCACGACCACCGGCGATCCCAAGGGATACCCGAGCCTCGCGCATTGCATCGAGTCGAAGGTGCGGGCATGGCGCTTCCCGCGATCGAGCGGGACGACCACCGCGCAGGTTCCCTTCGTGTTCGCGGCGCAGTAGCAAAAACGACCGGCGAGGCCCTTCGGCCCCGCCGGTCCCGCTGCAGGGCTCATAAGCCGGGTTCTGTTCCACCTTGCGGTGGTGGCGATCATTCCTCTGGGACGCGCGTCACCGCGCGCCTCGTGCGGCCTACCCTGGAGCTCGGGCGGGCAGCCCTCGAACGCTCCTCTACGTGGCCTTGCTCCGGATGGGGTTTGCCGTGCCGCGGCCGTTACCGACCGCGCGGTGGGCTCTTACCCCGCCGTTTCACCCTTACCCGCTGGCTTGCGCCGGAAGGCGGTTTGTTTTCTGTGGCACTGTCCTCGAAGTCACCTTCACCGGGCGTTACCCGGCATCCTGCCCTGTGGAGCCCGGACTTTCCTCTCGCACTCCTTCGAGCACGAGCGATCGCCCAAGCCGCTGCAACGGGCTCGAGTGTACTCGCTAGCACTCCCCCGCCGCCACCAAACCGCGCGCGGCGAGAATCGGTGGCGCGCGGTTGAGCGTTTCGCCGGATCAGCTAGCGAACGGCTGACTCTGGAGTTCGGGAGCCGGTGCTCGCCAGCCGGGTCGAGACGCCGGGGGGACGAAGTCCGCGTCGTCCCGCGACAACACTTCGAGCCGACCCTTCAGCTTCTTCTTCGCACGCGCTTCGAGTTGACGCGCGCGTTCGCGCGAGACGCCGAGACGCCGGCCGAGCTCCGCGAGGCTGAGCTCGTCCTCGGGATCCGCCATCAGTCGATTTTCGACGATGTACCGCTCCCGTTGATCGAGCTCCGTGATCGCGCCGCGCACCGCTTCACGAAGGCGAGTGAGCGTGTTGCTCGACGCGAGTGACTGCTCTTGATCCTGTCCAGGAGCGGTCAGCGTATCGAGCACCGCGGTGCCCGAGTCGTCGAACACCTTGGTGTCGAGCGACACGTCGCGCGCTTCGAGCCGGCGGAGCATGCCTTGCGTCTGCTCGACGGTGAGCCCGAGTCGCTTCGCGAGCAACTCGTCCGCGGCTTCACCATCGCCGACGAGGTTCAACACGCGGACCTTCTCGCGGCGGAGCCGGAAGAACATCTTCGAGCGGAGCGCACCCGAGCCCGCGCCGACGAGGCTCCACGAGCGGATGATGTAATTGAGGATGTACGCGCGAATCCAATACGCCGCGTAAGTGACGAATCGGTTCCCGCGCTCCGGCTGAAACTTCTTCAGCGCATGCACCACGCCGAAGTTTCCTTCCGCGATGAGCTCGGAAAGCGGAACGCCGTAGCGACGATATTTGAGTGCAATGGCGACCACGTAGCGGAGATGCGCCCGCACGAGCTTGTCGGCCGCGTGTTCGTCGCCCCGCAGAGTCCACGCTTGAGCGAGCTCGAACTCGGCCTCGCGCGTGAGCTGCGGGAACCCCTGCACCATCGAGATGTACCGGGAAACGGAAGGATCGGAGTCGTGTGCCATGGGTTTCCTCTTCGGGGATCCGGCCCCCGAATTCGCCTAGTTCCGCTACGGGACCGAATTGGTCCTCGTCAAAGGAAGTACGCGACGCCCGGCAAAATGGTTGCGCGGGTTCAGTGCGCCTCGAGCGAGATTCGAATCTACGCCTGGAACGACGAACCGCAGCCGCACGTGCTGGTTACGTTCGGGTTTCCGAACTTGAACCCCGAGCCGTGCGCTCCCTCGACGTAATCAATCTCGGTACCGTCGAGGTACTGGTAGCTCAGCGGGTCCACGAACAAATCCACCCCGTTCGACTCGAATCGCTCGTCGAGATCGCCGGGAGCATCCTCGAAATACAAGTCATACTGGAACCCCGCGCACCCACCGCCGATGACTCGGAGGCGCAAGCCCTGACCGGCCAGGCCCTCGGTGGTCGCGATTTCTTTGACTTTATCTGCTGCGAGTTTGCTGATGGAGATCATGGCTTACCCAATGAGGACTCAAAAGGTCCCGAAGCGCAGTATAGTCAGCCGAAGGCGATGCGCTAGTAGCCGCTTGCGTCTCGCGCGCCGGGCCGGCCCCTTAACCGCGCTGATGCCGGCACGCCGATAGCGGCTCGCTCGGCCAACACGACGACTTCGCCCGACGCGCAGGCAACGGCGAGTCGTGACGGACCGGCGACGGCGACCCCGAGCGGCGCGCCACATCCCTCGACGCGTACCGCGTGGACCTCGTTCGACGGGAGGACGACCCCCGCCAAGCCGTCGGCCGTGGCGAATCCCATCACGCCCGTGGGGTCGACCAAGGGCCCGGCGCCGCTCACCGAAGCCCCGGTGCCGGTCGCGGTGCCGCGACCAAGCGAGAGGCGCAGGGTTTCCCGGCCACCTTGGTAGCCCAAGACGAATCCGGCTGCAGTCGTCGCGCGGAGCTCGCCGCTCGGGGTCATGATCGGCGCTCCGAGGAACGCGTCCGGTGCGGGGTTCGCGCGCACGACGCGCGTGCCGTCGCGCAGGTCGACCTCGACCAACCCGACGTCGCGTACGACGGCGAGCAGCGACCATCGTCCGAGCTGCACGAGATCCGAGGCCGGATGCCCCTCGAGGTCCGCGACCTGACGGAGACCCGTCGAGCGCGTCCACTCGAAGACGTCGCCCGATTCGGTCGCGGCGTACGTTGGCGTCGCGGCCCCGACGAGCGAGACGACGGGTTCGCCGGTCTCGACGGTCGCTTGCAATTCGCCGAATGGCCCGAAGCGCGCGAGTCGCGTCGCGGACGCGACGATGACCGCGTCGTCGTCCGTAGCGAGCGCCGCGCTGCGGCCGCCGCCGCCGACCCGCGCTCGATATCGCTCGTGTCCGTCGGGTCCGAGCCCGACGACCTGGCCGCCGTCGGTGACGGCGACGCGCGTGCCGTCGACGGTGAGCACCGGGCTTTGCGAGACGGCTCCGTCGAGGAGCGTCGACCACTCGAGACGGCCTTGGTCGTCGAGCTCGGTGATGCGGCCGTCCGTCGTCGCGACGACTAGCTTGCCGTGCGCGTCGACCACGAGCGGCGCTGCGAGCGGCGCCGGAAGCCGCACGCGAAACAAGACGACGGGATCGCGAGGGAACGGGACGCGGGAGCGTCCGCTTCGCGCGGCGTCGAGCCGTTGCATCGACGAATAGCCGTTGGGATGCCCGACCATCCAGCGAATCGGCACGGTGGGATCGAGCCGTTCGGCGCTCGCGGAGAGCGCGACGAGCGCGACGAAAGAGCCCACTCGGCGCGTTCGGCGAGCGCGGACGAGATCGCGAATGGTCAACGCCCCTGCTTCGGGAGCACGAAGTCGGCTTCGACGGCGGGGATCTTGGTTCCGGTACGCGGTCCGTCGACCGCGCCCGTCACGTGGCCGAACGCGCTTACCGCCGCGCCGCGCTTCGTCTCGAACCGAGCGCCGTACGCGATCCGAACGAGGCACGGCGTGTTGGCGCAGCCTTTCTTCACGTCGAGCACGATCACCGTGATCTGACCGTCCACGCGTGTCTCGACGACGTCGCCGTCGAGCGCGACCGCGGCGCCCTTCTTCGCGTCGGCGTCCGCGATGCTCGCCGCGTTGTCGAGCGCGTTCATGCGAAACGACACGGCTTCCTGCACCAGGCTCGCGACGCGTTTGACGTTCACCGAAGCGAGACGAGGGCCGTGGTCTTTCGCGTCGGCGCGCACGACGATGGTCGTCTGCCCTACCGACGAGACGTTCATCAACTGAGCGAAGCGGCCCTCGGCGTCGACCGTGATCGGCCGCCCCGCCACGGTGATGCGACCGTCCTTCAACGTGCGCCCGCTCAGCATGAAGGTCTCACCCTGGATGACGATCGCCGCGCCCGGGGCTTCGATGCGAAGCGGCGCGATGCCGAATTTCAGGATGACTTGGCCCTGGTGCGGCGGTTTTCCTGCTTCGGTGAGCGTGTATGGGATCTGCCGTTCGAAGGGCACGACCGTGTCCGCGGGGCCGTCCACGTCGTGCGAAACGTCGATCGAGTAGTTTCCCTTGCCCGACGCGTCGAGCGTGATGGGGTGGCCGTCGACGACCACGGCGGTGCCCGCGACCGCGTCGATGAGCACCTTCGCCTTCGGGGGATCTTCGGCGAGCGCCGACAGATCGCCGCGCACGCTGTAGCCGATGACGACGGTGAGCTTCACTTCTTCGTCGCGGCCGATGCCGGGACGTCGCACGTCGATCGCGAGCGCGTTCGACCCGACGTCGAGCGACTTCGCGAGGGCGAGCATCGCCTTTTTCTTGTCGAACTTCGCGGCGCTCTTGCCGAGCGACACCGCGGTGCCGTCCGGACAATCGTCGCACGTGACGAGCAGGCGCTCGACGCCGTGGTCGTCCGAAACCACCGTCGCCGCGATCGGATGGGGCGACTGCCAGAGAAAGGCGATGACGCCTGCGGTGATCGCGAGCACGCCCGCGACGACCATGAGCACGACCACGCCGCGCGGCAGCCCGGTGCGTCGCTTAGCGGCGTTCCTCGATTCGACGCGCGGCGGTGCGCGGACGGCCGGCGGCGGGGACGCGACGCGCTCGGTTTCGACGAC
Source organism: Polyangiaceae bacterium (assembly GCA_036271175.1). Taxonomy (GTDB): domain Bacteria; phylum Myxococcota_A; class Polyangia; order Polyangiales; family Polyangiaceae; genus DASZVB01. The sequence continues at coordinate 9,996 of DATBBD010000197.1, forward strand.
CGCGGCGCTCGGAGCGGGCGCGAAGAATGCAGGAACCACCGCCGCCGCAGTTCTTTCGGGTGAGAAATTCTCTGGCTGAGCCGGGTTCGGCTCCGGCGCGGCGCTCGGCCCGGTCCGCAGCGGTGCGATACCGGGATGCGCCACGCCGAGCATCGTGCGTTGAAAGTTCGCGCCGGGGACGCGCGCGACGGCGCCGACCTCCGGAGTTCCCGCGCCGGTCGGTTGTACGAAGGGGGCCGGAGCGGCGCCTGGCGACCCCGAAAAACCGGGCCGCGTCGCACCGAACTCGGCGGGGTGCGCGGAACCGCGGCCATCTTTCGCCGGTGCCATGGCGGGCGCTTGCCCAAATCCGATCATCGTTTGTTTGAGCCCGCGTGGCGCATTCGCCGCTTCCGGCGCTGCAGGCGGTCCTGGAGCAGCGGCGGGCGTTCCCGGTGGCGCCTGTCCGGCGAACGGACTTTGCATGCCGATCACGGTGCCGCCGCGGAACAGCGCGTTCGGGCCGTGAGGGGGTTGGGCGGGAGCCGCAGGCGCTGCGGGTGGCGGAGGCTCGACGAATGGCGGCGCTACCGGCGCCGCCGGAGCAGGCGCCGCGGACGGGGCCATGCCGAGCATGGTCTGCTTCAATCCCGCCCGCGCCGGCGCGGGCGTCGCCGCGAGCGACGCGCCGCACGCCGAGCAAGCCTTTGCACCGTCGGCGTTAGATTGTCCGCATCGGGCGCAACCCAGCATTTTTACGCACTATAGCAAGCCGCTCTCCGGGACGAAGAAGTCGTCGCGAATCGGTCGGGTACGCAAGGTCTTTGCCCACTTTCGCGCGTCTTCGTTAAGGAACGAATGGCGGTGCTCCGGCCCTCGGCGGTCCGGGACGCTTCGTTAAGATGTCGGTAACCATCGAGGAAATCGTGAGGGCGGCCCGGGCCAAAATGACGGCCGTGACCGGGGAAACCGCGGGCTATCTGGTCCTCGGTATCGCCGACGGTGCCAGCGACGAGCCGGGCGCGTTCGACCCCAACGGCGTCGTGCTGATGGAGGACGGCAGTCTCGTCCGCTCTCGTGCGCCGTCGGGAGTCGATACCTTGCCGGTCGCGGGGCTCCGCGATCTGCTGTCGCGGTTGCTCGCGTTCGGCCCTCCACCCGCTCCGGCCCTCCAACGGGTCGCGGGCCGCGCGTCGCTCACGCCGGTGCGCGCGTTGGTGACCGAGCTCGAGGCCGCGCTCATCCCCGTGAATCGTTCCGCGGCGCGGCGCGCGCTCGCTCGGCTTCATCGCGACGTGGCTCGCGCGCGAAGTAGCGGCGCGCTCGACGCGGTTCCGGCTCCGTCAGTGCCGGCCACGCCGCCAGTTTCGGTCGCTGTGCCCGCCGCGCTCCCGGTTTCAGTCGCTGTCCCGGCAGTGCCGCCCATTTCAGCCGTAGCGCCGGCGGCGCCGCGCGTTCCCGTCGCAGTCGAACCCGTGGTGGTCCGCGCGCCGAGCTTGCGGTCCACGCCGACGTCGCTGACGCCACCGCCGCTCCCCGAGACGCGACCCGTCGTGTCGCCTCCGCATCATGACCTCCCGAGCGCGCCCCCTGAGCCAATCGAGACTTGGTCCAGGGGCGAGCCCGATGCGACGCCGTTTCTCGGTTCGCTCGACGTCGTGCTGCGCTCCGTGACCAAAGTCGACGCATCTCCGCCGCTCGACGACGACACGGAGCGCCTCCCGCCGGTCGCGTGGGACGACGCGACGTTCGACGCCGTCGTCGAACCGCCGAGCGAGCCGCCGCGCTTCGTCGAGGCGCGCTTCGAGACGGTGCCGCCCGCCGTGAAGCGACTCTTGCGACCCGCGTCGCCCTCGGCGTCGGCTCCGGCGCCGAAAATCCCGAGCGCCGCGCCGGTACCGTCGGTCGCTCCGCGCGCGCCGTCCGCGCCCCCGCCCGCCTCCGTCCCGCTGATCGTCGCGCCGATCGCCGCGACGCCGCAGTCGGAACGGGCCCTGAACGAGACCGCGCCCGAGGTCGAGACCGCCGCGAAACCCGCTCCCGTGACGGCTACGACGCCGGCGAAGACGGAGCCGACGCCTTCCGCCGTTCGCGTCGCGCCCCCGCGTGACGTCGAGCCGCGCATTTCCGACGAGCTCGCCGAGTTGCTCGCGCTGTTTTCCGAGCCAAACCTCGATGGCGCGCGCCTCCCGGACGTCGAGAGCGAAGCCGAGAGCAACGTCGTGAACGACGCCGTGCGTGCCACGCGGGAGCACGACGCGACAGAGCTCGCACCGGCGCCCGCGTCGATGTTCTTGCTCGCCGCCGAGGCAGGCGCGAACGACGCCCAGAGCGAGGCGGACGATCTGGAAGAAGCAGTGACGTCGATGGCGCTCGCGGAGTTCGTCGCGCTCGCCCTGGAGCGTCCTGCGCGGAGCTCGACGGCGGTCGCTCCGGCGTTGGCCGTCGACCGGGCAGCTGGTGTTGGTCCGGATTTGTGCTGGCCGCTTCCCGAGCCGAACGACCATGAATGGAGCCCGGTCGTCGAAGACGTCGCGCCGTCGGACGACGCACAATCGATGGACGATGCGCCGCTCGCGTCGCTGCCCGACGTGTCCGCGTCCGATGAATCGTCGCGCCCGATCGAGTGCGACGTCGCGAGCGACAGTGCGCCGCCGCGTTCGGCGCCGGTGCCGTTGTACGCGCCGCGGCACAGTGACGTGAGTGAGCTCCTGTCTCAATTCGTCGTGGGCGAAGCGCGGAGCCTCGGTGAAATGGCCCGCGACCTGAAACAGATCGCCGGCGTCGCGGGAACGCCCGGCCCGCCGCCTGTGGCGGCCGAAGTCGAACCCAAGCGCTCTCGCGCCCGCTGAGGGCGCCCCATAAATCATCTCGAAACTGCGCGCGGCGCGCGACGTTCGGGTCCACCCCCCGCATCTTGGGCAACCACGCCCGCCGATCCCGGCCGCGGGCTTCGTTTGGCCTGCGCTTCCGGTGCTCAAATACCTGAGTATGTTCCGCTCCGGTTCTCGGCCAAGCCTCGCCCGGGGCCGGGCTTGACGCGCGGCGAGCCTTGAAGTTCTGGTGATACGTTCGGGGCGCTCGCGCGGCGATAGTTGAAATGGCGCGTCCGGCTGTGACAACGTCGAGGGATGCATGAGCAGGATCTCGCGATCGTGAAGGGGCTCGTCAGCGTCGCGTGGGCGGACGGCCATGTGACCAGCGAGGAGTCGGAAGTCATCGAGGCGCTCTTGCAAGCCTTCAATGCGACGCCGAGCGAGGTGCGCGAAATTCGGAACTATGCTTCCGTCGCGCGAACGGTCGACGACGTGCCGGTCACCGAGCTCTCCTACGACGATCGACGGCTGCTCTTGCTGCACGCGGTGCTGCTCACCGAGGCGGACGGCGAACGGAGCGCGACCGAAAGCGCGCTCCTCGAGCAACTCTGTCGCAAGCTTCGCATTCCGGATCTCGAGGCCAAAGGGATCATCGACGCGGCCGAGCGCCGCGCGGCGCTGCTCAAGACCAACGCTTGAGCGTCGCTCAGGCCCGCTTGCTGCTCTCGGAAGCGAGTCGCTCGATTTCCTTGAGGAGGGCGATCGGGCTGAACGGCTTCGTGTAGTAAGCCGTCGCACCGGCATCTGCCGCCTTGGTCCTCGAGTCTGGATCGTCCATGGCGCTGATGATGAGGATGGGGACCGCGCGCGTCGTCGGGTTCTTGCGGAGCCGCCGGCAGACCTCGAAGCCGTCGTAGCCCGGAACCATCAGGTCGAGCAGCACCATGTCGGGCGGGTCGGTGAGCGCGACGTCGATGGCCTTCGTGCCCGAGTTCACCGCGGTGACCTTGTAGCCGCGCGCGCTGATCAGCGCCTCGATCATGCGTCGAATCGAGTCCTGGTCCTCGACGACGAGTATGCGCATGAAGAGGACACTACCATGTCCCCGTCCATGGGAAACGCTCAGCGAGCGGCTCAGCCGGCGTTTTGGAAGCGAGCCTCGGTCACGGCGCCTCCGTCCGGCGATTCGCCGAGCGTGAGCGTGCCCCCGAGGTAGCCGATGACGGTGTGGGCGACGAGTAGCGACGGGCCGGGCGGACGTCCGAGCCCCGACGGATCGATCCGGTGTTCGAGGAGCTCGGCGTGGGTTCGGGTGGGTACCACCGGACCGCCGTCGCGAAGACGGAGCCACCACGCCGCTGCGCCGTCATTGCCGAGTGATAGGGCAACCTTCCCGCCGCGCGGCGTCGCGGTGATGGCGTGATCGATCAAGGTACGGAAGAGCACGGCGAGGGCCTTCGGTTTCGTCGTGCGGAAGAGCTCGCGGGGCGCATCGACGTCGAATCTCACACCGTGACGTGCGGCCTGCGCGTCGGAGTGCCCGAGCGCGTCGCGGAGTGAGCGGGCGACGTCGAATTCCGCCGATGCTTCCGGCGCCTCGCACCCGGCTATGCGCGCCAGCTCGGCGAGCACGTCGTGGCCATTCGACAGGAGCGCGACGATGCCGCCCGAGTGACTCGCATCGAGTCGATCGGCGACCTCGTTCAATCCGCGAAACACCGGTTCGAGCGTGTGCCGCAGGGCGGACGCGAACCCGACGAGGAGCTCGAAGCGACGGAGCATGACGTCGCGGTCGTCGGAGACGCGCGCGGCGCTCGGTTGCTCCGCGACGACGAACACCGAGGCCAGCTCGCGGGCGTACGCTTCACCGAGCTGCTGAGCTTGCTCCAGTTCCTTCCGGAGGTCCGACACTTCGTTCTGATCGACCGACGCGTCGGCGGGCAGCGTGAGCGCCATCGTGCCGCGCTCGAGCTCGAGACGGCCGCCCATGCGGACGGCCATGCGGCTCAACCAGCGGCGTTCGAGCTCGGTGCTCGCGGACACGTCGGGGCCGAGATCGACGTCGATCTTCACCCACTCGTTTTCACGCCGGATCCGCGTCGCGGTGCTCGAAAGCGCGCCTCCGGGTGTGTTGGTCTGGCTGATGAGCACGTTGAGCATGCGCCGGAGCTC
>DATBBD010000198.1:0-15945 GCA_036271175.1 Polyangiaceae bacterium
CGCGACGTCGGCGCCGTCGGCGGTGACGTGCACGCCCGCGGCCGCGACGGGCACGTCACCTCGCGAGACTGAAACCCAAAATGGGTCCGCGTACGGGACGGCAAAGACGCCTCGCCCGGCTGCGGCGCGAATCACGGTGCCGTCGGACGACCGCTTTCCGGTGACCCAGCCGCCGCGATGCTTCGCACCGTCGCGCCACGCGGCTTCGGTCGCGGTCACCGTCGTGTCGACGATCGGTTCCGGGCGATCGGCGAGCCAGAGCTCGACGTGCACGGGACCTGTGATCGGGCGGGGCATCGGGCCCTGCGCGACAGCGAGCGCCCCCTCGTCGTCGAGGGCCCCGCGACTGACTTGCTTGAGGCCGTCGATCGTCGTCTCGACGGTGATCGGCGTCGCGCGCAGGGGCCGCTCGAGATCGTCGAGTCGCTCGAGCACCTCGATGCGACACGAGAACATGCTGGCGCCAACGGTGGGGCCGCCGCGGATCCGCGCGCCGATGACCTTCGTCGTTCGCCCCGGGCCGAGCAAGACGCCGCCGACCACCGCGACCGACAAGGCCGGCAAGAGCAGCGCGAGACGGAACTCGCCGCGATGGGTCGATGCGGATTGGGCCACCCCGTTGTTCCCCGTTCGGCTCGCGACGATCTACGCGGGCAACGCCGTGATGCGTGCCCTCCCCCTGAGCCCGCGGAGCGGGCGATTTGGGGGAGGCCACCCGCCCGGAGCGCCCGCGGAACGGACCACCGAGACGCAGTAGTGAAGCGCCGCGTGCCCGGGCGCGAGGACGGATGGAGGTGGGGGCAGCCCTCGCAGAATGACCTCGGAATCGACGATAGTCGCGAGCCGCGCGAGCTGGGAAGGTCGACTTGGCGGCCTGCCGCGCCGCGGCGGCTCTTTTCGCGCGGTTAGCGGCGCGATCGGCGCGCGATCGGCCTTCCAAGACACGAGAGGTCGAGACTAAGCTCGCGCGCCTCGAAGGCGAAAGTATGGCGGAAAAGAAGAAGCGAAAAGTGACGCGAGAACGCGCGGAACGACGATTCATCCCCGTCGCGACGCACACGTCGCGGTTCGCCGCGGGTCTCGGCATGGTGGGGTCGTTCGCGCTCGGCGCCGGCGTCTTCGCGCAATGGGCGCAAGATCCGCCGCGGCTCTTCGCTCCTTACTTGGTCGCTGTCGGTGCGATTGGGCTCGGCGGGGGACTGTGGCTCGGGAGTGCCGGGGTGTTCCCGGTGCGAGTAGGCGACGCGGGCATCGCGATCGAACGCGGCTCGGAGATCACGCGCGTGCTCTGGTGCGATCTCGAAGAGATTCGGATCGAGGGAACCGACCTCGTCGCGAAGGCCGCGGCGACGACGCTCCGCATTCCGCTCGGGGCGCATCCGAAGGCCACGTCGTTCATCGTCGAAGAGGCCGCGCGACGGGTTCCGCGGATCGTGAAGGTCGACGAGGCGGCGCGAAAAGCCATGCCGAACGCCGCGGGGAGCGGCACCGAGGTGCCGGTGAGCGGCGACCAAGTCGCGGGCCGGCATTGCGCCGCGACGCAAAAAGTCATCGCGTTCGAACGCGACGCGCGACTCTGCGCGAACTGCGCGCAGGTCTATCAGAAGGACGGCGTGCCGAAAGAATGCGTGACGTGCGGCGCTGAGCTCGCCGGCAAAGCCCTGAAGCCCTGACGCAAAGCAGCGGGAACCGGTCGCGCTAGCGCTCGCGATGGAGTTCCGACGTGACGCGTGCTGGACGGGCGAACTCAGCCTACACTCGCCGCATGACCGCCGTTTACGTCATCGACGCCGTTCGGACTCCCATCGCGAAATACCGAGGCGCGCTCGCGCGCGTGCGCAGTGACGACCTCGCCGCTCACGTGATCACCGCCCTGGTAAAGAAGCACGGCGCGCTCGCCGAGCGACTCGATCACGTCGTGTTCGGCTCGACGAATCAAGCCGGCGAAGACAATCGCAACGTGGCGCGCATGGCGCTCTTGCTCGCGGGCCTTCCGTACGAAGTGCCGGCCGTGACCGTGAATCGCCTGTGCGGCTCCGGGCTCGAAGCGGTGAACGACGCCGCGCGCATGATCACCCTCGGCGAAGCGTCGGTCGCGATCGCCGGCGGCGTCGAGAACATGACGCGCGCGCCGTACTCGATGGCGAAAGCCGATGAAGCGTTCGGTAGGACGCCTCCGACGATCTACGACACGACGCTCGGCTGGCGCTACCCGAACCCCAAGATGGAAGAGCGGTTCGACCTGATCAGCATGGGCGAGACGGCGGAGAACGTCGCGGCGAAGTTCAGCATCACCCGCGCCGAACAGGATGCGTTCGCGCTCAAATCGCATCAGAAAGCCGTCGACGCGCAGGAGCGCGGGCTCTTCAAGAACGAGATCGCGCCGGTGTCCGTGCCGCAGCCGCGCGGGCCCGCGACCTTGTTCGAGCGCGACGAAAATCCGCGCCCCGACGCGTCGCTCGAGGGGCTCGCCAAGCTGAAGCCCGCGTTCCGCGACGGCGGTACGGTGACCGCCGGCAATTCGTCGCCGCTGAACGACGGCGCGGCGGCGGTGCTGCTCGCGAGCGAAGCGGTCGTGAAGGAAATGGGGCTCACGCCGAAGCTCCGCTGGGTCGGAAGCGCCGCGGCCGGCGTGGACCCGAGCTACATGGGCGAAGGGCCGATCCCCGCGACGAAAAAGCTGCTCGCGAAAACCGGGCTCCGCGCGCCGAACATCGACGTCGTGGAATTGAACGAAGCCTTCGCAGCGCAGGCGCTGGCGTGCATGCGCGGCCTCGATTTGGATCCGGAGCGCGTGAACGTTCGCGGCGGCGGTATCGCGATCGGCCACCCTATCGGGTGCTCCGGAGCGCGTCTCGTCGCGACGTTGATGAACATCATGGCCGACTCGCCGAAAGCACGAGTTGGGCTCGCGACGATGTGCATCGGCGTCGGCCAAGGTATCGCGACGCTCTTCGACAAGACCTGATCGGCGCGCGCCGAAGCGTCGCGCGCCGTGCTCGTGCGCGCGCACTTCGCGAAGTGTGTCGTGCAAAGCACGACGGTGTACGTAAGCTTCACATCGTCACCCGTTCAGCGCTCTGCGAGAGAAATCGCGCCTTTCGGAGCCGTCCATTCCGCGATCGCGTCGGAGTCTGTTGCTACATCGTTTCGCGCCTGTTGCACGAGCACCCTTCTCCGAAGACGCTTGATCTTTGCAGTCGCGAACGCGATCAATGGTGCGCATGAGCGTCGCTGAACCGGACGACACGCGCGACAAATCGAACGGTCGTACCGCGAACGAAAAGACGACCAGCGTCGACGCGGCCGTCAACAGTGGCTTCCGTGCCCGTCTCGAGGGCCTGACGCTATTCGACCTGGTGCAGATGGAATGCATCGCGCGCACGCGTCGCGTGATGCGCGTCACGTCGGGGGGACGCGTCGGATACTTGTTCTTTCGCGAGGGCGAGATCGTGCACGCGACGACGCGCAACGTCGTCGGTGAGCGCGCTGCCCTCGAGATGCTCGGCTGGACGGACGGCGTGTTCGAGCCGTGCAACATCGTCTGGCCGGAGCGCGACACGATCCAATCGTCGTGGCAGAACCTCCTCATCGCGTCTGCGACGGCAAAAGACGAAGACGCTGCCGGCAAGCTCGTGCGTTTGCCGAGCCGGCGACCCGCGCAGCTCGAGGCCGCGAGCCGGCGGCCCGCACCTTCGGAACCTCCCCCGAGCAAGGCCCCCGACACGGTGCGCCCACCCCCATCGGGATCGGCGGCGCCGAACGAGACGGCGATGAAGAGCAGCCAAGGGTTGACGACGAACGGCGTGCAGCGCGCGGTGCGCATCGACCCGAACGGCAAAGTGCTGTCGACCGCGGGAGACACGACGGAGCTCGTCGGCTTCGCGGCATACGCCGCGCGCGTCGGCGACTTGATCGGACAGGCGCTCGGGCTCGAAAAGTTCCAGGCCTTCGAGCTCTCGTACGAGACGACGCGTTGCCTCCTCTACATCGAAGACGGCGGGAACATCGTGGTCGTCGAATCGAAGAACGGCGCGGAGCTCGGCTCCATCGCGCGCAAAGCCGGGCTTTAACTCCAGAAGAACGAGGAGAAAGACGTGACGGTCGTTCAAACGGCGCTCGGGGGCTTGTCGGATGTGAATGGCGTCGTCGGAGGGTTCGTCATCACCGACGGCGGCGCCCTGGTCGGCACGAACCTGCCCTCGGCGTTCGACGCCTCGGTGTTCGCCGACGCGGGCGGGCGCATCGTCCGATTGTTCGAAGCGAGCTCGGCACTCGGGAGCCGCCCGCAGTCGTGCATTTTGCGGTTCGCCGAGCACAAGCTCTACGTGCGTGAGATGAAGGGTGCGCTCCTCGGCGTGATTTGCGCTGCACAGGTGAGCTTGCCCGCGCTGAAGGTCGCTTCGAACCTGGTGATCCGGCGCGTCGACGCCTTTCTCGCGGAAGAGCGGAGCGCGGGCAGAACCGGAGAATCCGTGCCACCGTCGGCGTCCGTGCCGCCACCCGCGATGACGTCCGATTCGCCGAACGGGCCGCCGAGCGCGCCCCCGAGCCGTCAGCCTAAGAAGCCGATGTTCTTCCGCGGCCACCTGGTGAAGTGAGAGCTATCTCTCCAGCGTCCTACAGAGTGGCGCCGATGCCGAAGTACGGCCAGGGCCAGAAGCCGTAACGACTGATGAGGGGCGACAGTCCGGCGCGGAGAAAAAATCCGCCGTTCGGGGGCTGGAGTCGATAGCCGAGAATGAGACTGCCGAGGACGGTCGTTGACGGGCCCTGGCTCGCATCGTCGACGAAGAGGATGCTCGCGCCCGCGCTGGCGTGCGCGATCGTCATTCCGGCACCGACCTCGAACATGTGCTTCTTCGAGCCGATGCCGAGGTAGCTCACGCTGAGAGGGATCGTGAGAAGTGACGTGGTCGAGGAGACGCGGGTCGGGGAACACGCGGTGTCGACGCTGCAATCGGTGACCAATTCGTTGTGCTCGGTGACGGCGACGTAGCCGAGCCCGACGCGCGCGGAGAAGTCGCCGAACGCGCGATCGTAGTTGATCGAATAGAAGATCCCCTGTCCGAGCCCCTCGACGTAGAGCGCGTTGTTCGCCGTTCGCACCGTCGGCTCCGGCGGAGGCGGCGGCGGGTACGGCGCATACATCGGATACCCCGACGGGTACGCGGGCACTTGCTGCGGATAGCCCTGCCCCCCTCCGGCGGGCGGATACGACGGCGCGTTCGCCGGATACTGCGCGCCAGGACCGGGCTGAGCAGGGTACTGAGCGGCAGGGTCCGGCGGTGGAGCGGACGCAGCGCCGGGGGCTGGCGCCGCGGGGTCGGCGAACGCCGCCGTTGCCGACGACATCAGTAGCGCGATCCCGATCCCGACGCATTCCGAACGCATTCGTGTCCTCTTCATTCGAGCTCCGTCCACGTCGCGCGAGTACGACTCTAGTTTGCGCGAGGTTACCTACCTCGCCCCACGCGCGACTCCCACCGAACGAATTACCCTATCGTCAATCCCGCCGGATGAGAAGCGCCACCCGCGATTCGGACTTTTTCTCTCCACGCATTCTCGGATATAGATGCCCGCAACATGGCCGGATTTCACCGGGCATGACAAAGGAGCACCCCATGGCCGATCCCGAGTTTCCCCCTGTCAACGTTCCTGGTCAGGGCAAGCTGTACGCGCGACTCAACACCACGCAAGGCGCCATGGTGGTCGAGCTGGAAGAACAGCGCGCACCGAAGACGGTCGCCAATTTCGTCGGGCTCGCGACGGGCACGATGGATTGGAAGGACGAGCACGCCGGCAAAGCGATGACCGCAACGCCGCTCTACAGCGGGGTGAAGTTCCACCGCGTGATCCCGGGATTCATGATCCAGTGCGGTGACCCGCTCACGCGCCACTCGGACACCGCGCGGCGCTGGGGAACCGGCGGACCCGGGTATCGTTTTTCGGACGAGTTCCACAAGGAGCTCCGCCACGACAAGGGCGGCGTTCTTTCGATGGCGAACGCCGGCCCCGGCACCAACGGTTCGCAGTTCTTCATCACCGAAGGCCCGACGCCGCACCTCGACGGACGCCACACCGTGTTCGGTCACGTCGTGAAGGGCAACGACGTCATCGGCAAGATCGCGAAAGTGCCGCGCGGCGCGAGCGATCGTCCGAACGAGGACCAGGTTCTCGAGAGCATCGAGATTTTTCGCAGCACGACGCCGCCCTGAGTCGTTACGGGGGCGACGCGGGCGGCTCGCGCCGGATCGTCACGCGGTCGCCCGCGATGACCAGCACTTCGGTGGGGCCGCCGTAGTAGCGCGACAAACCGGTATCGACACGATAGACGAGCTCGTCACACGCCGAGTCGATGCCCTTCGGCTGCGGCGTGTGACCGACGACCATGCGCTTCGCGTGCAAGAGCGCGAGCGCGGCACGGAGGCCGTCGCAATCGACGGTCGCGTGATCGTCCGAATAGCGCCGCGTCCACACCGGCCCTTCCGGGTCGGTGACGAGCGCGGGCGGCGGATCGTCGCCGTGCATCCACCGCTTCACTTCGCGATTGAACCGCCCGAGCCCGTAACGCACGTGCGCCGCCGTGACGCCGCCGTGCACGAACACGCTGTCGCCCACGACGACGACCGTATCGCGTTCGGAGAGCAGCAGTGCCGTAGACCCACCCGGTGAAAACGCCGCGGCGCGGCCGCGCTGTTCGGGTGCGAGCGAATCGAAATCGACGTGCTCGCCGGCGTTCGGCTTTTGGTCCACGAATTGTCGAAACCCTGCCGCCGTAACGTAGCGAAAATCGCCCGCGACGTTCATCGCTTCGTGATTGCCGTTCAGCGCGTGCACCGCGCCGCCGGCCTTCGCCGCATCGTCGGCGAGACGCCGGAACAGCTCGAGCACCGCGCGATCGTCGTCCCCGCGATCGATCTCGTCGCCCGTCTGAACCACGACGAGTTTCTTTCCGATCCAGCGATCGGCGTCGTCGATGGCGCCGGCGAGCTTCAAAGCGCGACGCGCCGCCGCGAGATCGCCGTGAATGTCGCCGATGGCGACGAGCTCCGCCGGCGCTGGAAACCGGAACGAACCGTCGCTCGACGCGGCAACGCCGGAAGCCGCGCCCGGAGTTGGATTAGGGGGGGCACCATTCACGGCGCTCGTCGACGGAGTGGGGACGCTCGACGCCGCGACGGGGACGGCGCCCGGCGTCGTGACCGCGAGGGTGGAAGGCGCTGGCGCGACGCTCGACGGCGTCGCCACCGATCGCGACGCGGGCTCGGGCACCGAGTCGTGACAAGCGAACGTCGCGACGCACGCAACGACACAACGAACCGCGGCGTACCCGCGACGCAACCTGCCGCTCATGGCTCACCCCTCCTGCTCGATCAAATGCACTTCGACGACGGGCCGCGTGCCGCCGAGGTCGGCGACGAACCGGCGGACGACGCGGCGCACCTCGTCGCGCAGCTCTTGGCGCGACGCCTTTCGCTTCCTGCCCGATTCAATGGTGCTCGCGATGGAGCGCTCGAGCGGGCGGAGCGACGGCGCGTCCGGTTTTCCGGCGATCCCGCGGAGAAAGATGCTCGGCGACCCGACGAGGTTCCCCTTTCGATCGACCGCGAACGCGACCGACGCGAGCCCGTAGCGCGCGAGCTCCGCGCGTTCGCGCAAGGTGTCGCCGTCGAGATCCACCGCGCCGAACCCGACGGAAATGGTGCCCGAAGGCACCCTGCCCTCGACGCGCACCGACTCGCCGTCGAACAGTACCGCGGTTCCGTTTTCGACGACGGCCACGTCGCGCACGCCGAGCTCGCGGGCGAGCGCCCCGTGGCGCGTCAGATGATGGAGCGTGCCGTGCACGGGCAGAAAACACCGAGGCCGGAGGAGCTCGATCATCCGGGTCTGCTCGGCGCGCGTCGCGTGACCACTCGTGTGGACGTCGGGGTTCGTCACTCGCGTGATCACGACGGCGCCGCGCCGCATGACGCTCGCCACGGTGTCGAACACGGCGCGCTCGTTGCCGGGAATTGCGCGGCTCGAGAACACCACGGTGTCGCCCGGTTCGATGGACAGCTCTTGATGCGTGTTCGCAGCGAGCCGCGACATCGCGGAAGCGGGCTCACCCTGGGTGCCCCCGGCGAGCACGAGCAGGCGATCGCGCGGCATGGTCCGTGCCTCGTCGGGACGGATCCGCAGATTGCTCGGCCACTTGAGACGTCCGATTTCCGTCGCGACCGCGATCTGCGTATCGAGGCTGCGCCCGAGCGCACAGATCTTGCGGCCCGAACGGAGCGCGATGTCCCCGAGCATCAAGAGTCGCTGGATGTTGCTCGCGAACAGCGCGACGAAGACGCGAGCCGACGCGCCCTCGACGATCGCCTCGAGCGCCGCGCCGACGCCTTTCTCCGACCCTCCCTTCGCGGGAACATCGATGTTCGTACTGTCGCTGAGGAGGAGACCGACTCCTTCGTCGGCGATCTCGGCGAGACGCATTTCGTCGGTCGGCTCGCCGTCGGGCGGATCGGGATCGAAATTGAAATCGCCGGTATGAAGAATCGTGCCTGCGTCCGTCGAGATGCGGAGCGCGCTCGCCTCGACGATCGAATGCGCGACGCGCACCGGTTCGATGACGAAGCTGCCGAGCGCGTAGCGATTGCCGGGGAAGGCCTCGCGAAGATCGACATCGTTCGGACCAAAGTCGTGTTCGACCAAGCGCCGTCGCACGAGACCGAGGGCGTGCGGAGGTCCCCAGATCGGCACGGGCACCTTGCGCAGCAAATACGGAAGCGCGCCGATGTGATCTTCGTGTCCGTGAGTCAGAAAGACACCGCGCACGCGCGCGGCGCGCTGCTCGAGCCAGGTGAAATCCGGTCGCACGACATCGACGCCGAGCTCGTCCCAAGGAAACCGGATGCCGCAATCCACCACGAAGACGTCGTCGCCTTGTTCGAGCGCGAGACAGTTCATACCGACTTCACCGAGGCCACCGAGGGGAACCAGACGAACCGGGGTGCGGATGGGATCGGGCACGAGGAGAGGACACTACCGCCGCAGCGCGGGTGCTAGACTCCCGTCGTCATGGGAGAAATTCGGCGAATTTCCGTGGAGGAAGCGACGAAATTGCTCGTCGAAGGCTACGTGTACGTCGACGTGCGGAGCGAGCCGGAGTTCGAGGCGGGTCACGTGCCGGGCGCGTTCAACGTGCCGCTCTCCCATCAAGGCCCGCGAGGGCTCACGCCGAATCCGGATTTCCTGAGTACGATGGAGCGTGCATTCGGTAAAGATGAACGTCTCCTCATCGGATGTAAGTCGGGGGCGCGATCACTGCGCGCTGCGACGGAGCTCGCCAACGCAGGTTACGGCAATATCGTCGAGCTGAGGACGGGGTGGGACGGAACGCGAGATGCATTCGGACGCTTCGAGCCCGGTTACGGCAAACGCGATCTTCCCGTGGAGACTGGCGCTCCCGAAGGACGTCGCTACGCTGACACACCGAATCGTCGCGGTTAGAAGATAGCTTCGTTTCCGGTAATCCTTACACACGCGAGCGCAAAAGCAGCGATGCGTCTGACGCGAAAATTCCTATTGGGGCTCGCGCTCATCATCTTGGCGGTGTTCGGGATTTCCGCGGAACGCCGGCTCTCGCGCGAGATCGCGTATTTCGATTGGGACATGCGCCGCGACGCCGCGTTCACCGGCGTCGTGCTGGCTCGGGCCGTCGCGAAGATCTGGCAAGACGAAGGTGCACCGGAGGCGATGAAGCTCGTTCGACACGCGGATCTGAGCTCGCATCACATGCACGTGCGCTGGGTCTGGCTCGACGATCCGGTGATCGCGAAAAGGATCGCGGGGCCCGTACAAAACGCGATATCTCGCGGGGAAGCGGCGAGCCTTCGCGTCGAAGGCCCGGCGTTACGTCCGGGCGCGGTCTTCACTTACGTCCCGGTGTCGACGCCCGCCGTGCGCGGCGGCGCGCTCGAGTTGTCCGAATCGCTCGAGGAAGAGCTCGCCTACCTCGACGTGACCAGGCGCAACGTGATCCTCGAGACGGCGGCGCTCCTCGTCGCGAGCGGCGTCGTGGCCAGCGCGCTCGGGTTCATGTTCATCGGCCGGCCCATGCGGCTCCTCGTCGACAAGGCGCGCCGAGTCGGCAAGGGCGATCTATCGGGCCCACTCGTCTTGCCTCAGCGGGACGAGCTCGGAGCGCTCGCCAGCGAGATCAATACGATGTGCGACCGGCTGGCGCAGGCACGTGATCGCGTGATCGAAGAGACCGGGGCACGAGTCTCCGCCGTCGAGCAGCTGCGGCACGCCGACCGATTGATGACGGTGGGCAAGCTGGCGTCCGGGATCGCGCATGAGCTCGGAACGCCGCTGAACGTCATCGCCGGACGCGCGCAGATGATCGCCGAGGGAGAGGCGACCGGCGACGCCGTAGCCGACAACGCGCGGATCATCGGCGAGCAAGCGCAGCGAATGACGCGAATCATTCGGCAACTCCTGGATTTCGCGCGACGCGGGACGCGACGTAAAGACGCGATTGATCTGCGAAAAGTAGCCAATCAATGCGTCTCGATGCTCGAGGGAATGGCGGGCAAGGCCAACGTGTTGCTGCACATCGACGCGCCTCGCACTCCCATCATTTCTTACGCCGACGGCGGCCAGATAGAGCAAGCCTTGACGAACCTGATCGTGAACGCGATCCAAGCCACGCCAAAAGGAGGATCCGTTCATGTTGAGGTTGGGCAAGAGCGCGCCACGCCACCGGCGGATCACGGTGGCTCTGCCAACACGTTTCCCTTCCTCAGGGTCGTCGACACCGGATCGGGGATGGATGAAATGACCGCGTCGCGGATTTTCGAACCTTTCTTCACGACCAAGAGCGTCGGTGAAGGCACCGGCCTCGGCCTGTCCGTTTCGTACGGGATCGCGCGAGACCACGGCGGTTGGATCGACGTGGAGAGCCACCCCTGCGCGGGGAGCCGCTTCACGTTACGCCTCGATCAAGCAGAAGGAGCGCGAACATGAGCGGACGAGTGCTCGTCGTCGACGACGATTCGGCGCAGTGCGATCTCCTGCGTGATGGTCTCACGCGCCGCGGCTTCGCGGTCACGACGCGGGCCTGGGCAGAGGAAGCGCTCGCGCTCCTTCAAACCGACGACTTCGACGTCATCGTCACCGATCTGAACATGCGCGGGATGAGCGGCCTCGAACTGTGCGAACGCGTCGCCGCGAATCGGCCGGGCATCGCCGTGCTTCTCATCACTGCATTCGGCAGCCTGGACACCGCGGTCGCCGCGATCCGCGCCGGAGCCTACGACTTCATCACGAAGCCGTTCGACATCGACGCGCTCCGTTTGGCGATCGAGCGCGCGGTCCGACATCGCGAGCTCAGCGCCGAGGTGACGCGCCTTCGCCGGCTCGTCCGTCATTCCGACCGTTTCAAGGAGCTCATCGGCGCGAGCCCGACGATGGAGCGGGTGTATGATTTACTCGATCGCGTCGCGGAAACCGACGCCTCGGTGCTCGTCACGGGCGAAAGCGGCACCGGCAAGGAGCTGGTCGCCCGCGCGATCCACCAGCGAGGTCGCCGTCACGCCGGCCCGTTCGTCGCGTTGAACTGCGCAGCGGTCACCGAAACCTTGCTCGAGAGCGAGCTGTTCGGGCACGCGAAGGGCGCATTCACCGACGCGAAGCACTCGAGAGACGGCCTCTTCGTCGAAGCGAACGGCGGCACGTTGTTCCTCGACGAAATCGGCGAGCTGCCTCTCGGGCTCCAGCCCAAGCTTCTCCGTGCGTTGCAAGAGCGCAAGGTGCGACCCGTCGGCGGGAACACCGAAGTTCCGTTCGACGCTCGCGTCGTGACCGCGACCAATCGCGACCTCGAGACGGCCGTCGAAGAGGGGCGCTTTCGCGGCGACCTCTTTTATCGAATCAACGTCGTGCACGTCGCGGTGCCGCCGCTTCGCGCGCGCGGCACCGACGTCTTGCTCCTCGCGCAGCATTTTCTCGAGCATTTCGCGCAATCATTCGGAAAACGCGTCGACGGACTGTCTTCGGCGGTCGCCGAACGGCTGCTCGCGTATTCGTGGCCCGGTAACGTGCGCGAGCTCGGCAACTGCATCGAGCGGGCCATCGCGCTCACGCGCTTCAGCGAGCTCGTCGTCGAAGATCTTCCCGAGCGCGTCCAGAGCTACCGGCAATCTCACGTCGCGGTGTCGAGCTTCGACGCGGCAGAGTTGGTTCCTCTCGAGGAAATCGAGCGCCGCTACATCATGCGCGTCCTCGAAGCGGTAGGCGGAAATCGGACTGTCGCCGCGCAGACGCTCGGGCTCGATCGCAAGACGCTCTATCGAAAACTGAAAGCGTATGGCGGCCCCGACGAGCGCGTCGACGCCCCGGCGACTCCGCGCGGACAAGTGGCGTAAGTCCCGCGCCAGAATTTTTACCGCAGAGACGCAGAGCTCGCAGAGCCTGACCAGAATCTAGAAGGGCACTCTTTGCGGCGCGTTCCGTCTTTTCGGCATCGTGGCGCCCTCCAGATTTTTTACCGCAGAGACGCAGAGCTCGCAGAGCCTGACCAAAATTTAGAGGGGCACTGCGAGACGTGTTCTCTCTCTCGCGCTCTCATCCTCTGCGACCGCTGCGTCTCTGCGGTTCAATCTCTCTGCTGACGCCCGCGTCCGATTCTCGTCCGTTCGTTCTATTCTTTCTCTGCGTCCTCTGCGTCTCTGCGGTTCATCTCTCTACGTCTAGCCCCCGTCGTGTGACGACGCGTGGACGCCCCCGACGCGTTCGTAGTCGCTCGCGGCGCGGTCGATGAGCTGGTAGTCGCGCGCTGCCTTCTCTGCATCGGCCGTGAGTGCGGGCGTGAACAGGGTGAGCCCCCAGATGCCGTTTTCGCGGCGCCGAAACGCGTAGCGCGTGCCGCGGACCGTCTCCACCGTCGCGCGCTCGCCGACCGTTTCCGTCTTCGCGACGCCCGAGAGATCGCGCCGGAGGAGCGCGACGAATCCGCGACGAACGGCGTACGTGCGAAACAGATCCGGGCCGTCTGCGGCCGTCGCGTCGGCCGCGTAAGCCGCGGCGAGACGCGTCCGCTCGGGTTCGGGATACGTCGCGAGCACCCTATCTCTCGCCTTTTTTCGATAGTCGCGAATGCTGTACGCGGCGTGCTGGGCGGGCGTCTCGAGGTACGCGAAAAAGTCCTCGGGGCGGTCCTGGTTCACGGCCTTGGCGACGCGGAGGTACGCGCCCTCGGGGGTGCGATCACTCGGAAACGGATGTCGCGTGACGCGATACGCGACGAGCGCGACCACGACGACCCCGAGCAGGATCAGCCGCGCCCTGAATCGAGTCACGCTTTCAGACGGCGACGTGCGCGCGCTCTGCGTTCGTGCCTGCGTCACCGACGTCGACGTCGGCGGACGCGATGCCCTGGATCCGCGCGCCGTTCGGCGGGTGATCCGGACCTCTGCCGAGTTGGACCGTGCCCAGCGACGGCACGAGCGGCGTGAGCGCGTACTGACGGATCCAGTACCACCACACGCTCGACTGCTTGAGGCTCGGGTCGATCTGGTCGGCGATCTTCGCGTGCGCGTCGGCGAGCTTGCTCCAGTGGAGCCCGGGCTTCTCGTGGTGCGCGGTATGAAAACCGTTGTTGAAGAGCAGGAAATTCAACGTCGGGCTGACGAAATTCCGCGAGTGATTGTGCTCCGACCACGGGTCTGTGTGGACGTGTTGCTCGTAGTTGAAGAGGTGAACGGTCCACAGCGAGATGACCGCCGGAAGCGCCACCGTCATCACGAACACGAACAGGCCCGTCTTCAGCCCGTGGAGGCGAAGAGCAAGCAGCAAGAGCGCGACGTAGCTGCCGATCCAGAACGCGTACTGAACCTGGATCCGCCGCCACAGTGCGGGGTTTTTCACCTTCGTCTTTTCGATGAAGGCCTTCGTCGGGTACTGCTGAAAGAACGCCGAGACGAAGAAGTACGTCGCCGCGACGCCGACGTTGTGCCGATTCGTGAACCGCCAGGTGATCGTCGCGTCACCCTCGGTATTCACGTACTTGTGGTGATTCAGATTGTGAGTCGGAATCCACGCGAAGGTCGGGAACCCGTACTGGAGCGAGATCCAATTGCCGAAAATGGCGTTCATCCGCTTGTTGGCGAACGTCGGGCAATGATTGTGATTGTGCGCGACGACCCCGGACGCGATCGCGAAATAGGCGGTCACCCAGAACAGATAGGGGATGAGGTCGGGGCGCGCGTACTGGATGCCCACGAACAGCGGGGCGAGGACGAAGACCCAGAGCAGAGTTCGATAATCGGCCGCGAAACGGGGCAACATGGGAGGGCTCGCAGAAACGTGGACCCAAACGGGCCGAGCGAACGGTGGCACGGTTTCCAGGCGGAGTCACCCTCTCGAACGACCGGGTTCAGGTTGTTTTGGGGGGCACGCTGGACGTCGCGGCCGGTGAAGTGGGGACGATCGAAGCTCAATCCAAGCACTTTCGTTGACTGAGTAGAGTGCGAAGTCGGATTCGCGCCGCGCACGCCGAGCGCGAATTCGCATTTCCCTCGCGATCGCGCCCTCGCCCGCATTTCGCGGCGCGGCGAGTCGCAGTAGAGCCGGACGCGATGCGGTGCGGAAAAACCGTGGCAGTCGTGGTGCCCGCCTACGACGAGGAGGCGCGCGTCGGGCGCGTCGTGCGGAACATCCCAGTTTGGGTCGATCGAATCATCGTCGTGGACGACGGGAGCCACGACGACACCGCCGGCGTCGCAGCGTCGAGCGGCGACGCGCGCGTTCGCGTGCTGCGGCTTCCCGAAAACCGCGGGGTCGGAGCCGCCATCGTCGCCGGCTACCACGACGCGCGGGATCTCGGCGTCGATATCGTCGCGGTGATGGCAGGCGACGACCAGATGGACCCGAACGACTTATCGGAGCTCGTCGCGCCGCTCGTCTCGGGCGAGGCCGACTACGTCAAGGGCAACCGCTTCGCGCACCCGGAACGACGGCGCATGCCGGCGCTCCGCCGCGGCGCCGGCAAGGTGCTCGCCGCGGCGACGCGTGCGACCACCGGGCTTGCCATCGACGACAGCCAGTGCGGTTACACCGCGATCACGACGGACGCCGTCCGGCGCCTGCCGCTGCACGACCTCTGGCCGCGCTACGGCTATCCGAACGATTTGCTGCTCCTCCTCGCGCGCGAACGGCTTCGCGTCGTCGAGCGACCGGTGCGTCCGGTCTACGCGGGCGAGCGAAGCGGCGCGCGCCCATGGCACGCGCTCGTGATTCTCGGCATCCTCGCGCGCCGCACCTGGAGCGCGCGCGCCGGCGCCGCAGCGCTCACTCGATGACGGTGTTGCAGCCGAGGATGATGTCGATCTTGTAAGCCGAGCGCACCGTGTCGCAGGCGGCACCGCAGACGATGATCTTCGAGTTGCCGTTCTCGTACTGCCAACCGTTCGCGCCGCCGCTACATGATTTGCTGGGGTCTTGCGCGATCTGCACCGGCGCGGCGCCCTTCGACGGCGTGTATTGGACGTTCACCTTTCCGAGATCGACCGATTGGTCGCCGTTGGCGGGAGGCAGCGTGAATTCGCAGCTCAGTGCCTGACCGCTGATGGCCGCGAGCGCCTGCCCGAGCGCGGCGGAGAGATCCGTCTGCTTCGTCATGTCGAAGTGGCAGTCCCCGACGTCGGGCGCCGAACCCGAGTGATCGCAGGTCGCGCTGCTCGGCGTGCCGCCGTTGAAGGCGAGCTGCGACAAGGTCCCCCGGTCGACTTCACTGCCCGGAACGCCGACGACGAACGTCTTGATGTACGCCTGGATCGCTTTCGGCGCTTCGGTGTTGAGTAGATCGGGGACCGCGCTCGTCACGCAATCTTCTTCGCCGTCGGTGATGAGCACGACGAACTTGTTGCCGTAGGGTTGATTCGGGTACTGGTT
>DATBBD010000199.1:0-10138 GCA_036271175.1 Polyangiaceae bacterium
TCGACGCTCGTGATCTGTTTCAAGTCCTTCCCTTCGAAGACGGTCCGCAACCGCGCATCGGGATTGATTCGAACCTCGTCGACCTTGAAACCGGTCTGTTCGAACATCAGCGTGGCCGTCCGACGCGTGAAGAAGCGCACGTGCGTGACGTCGAGAATGCCGGCGCCCTCGTAGTCGAACCTACCCTTCGCCAGATCGCTCATGAGCTTCAAGTTACGGACATTCGGCAAGCTCACGTAGAGCGCACCATCCGGCGAGAGCAGAGGCCGGAGGCGAAGCAGCGCTTGCCACGGGTTGAACAGATGCTCGAGCACGTCGGCGGCGACGATGACGTCGAAGCTTCCGGGCTCGAGCCCAGCATTCTCGAAATCGAGGCGTTCGAGCGTGCCGACGTGGACCTGGTCATAAACCTCGGCGGCCATGGTGGCGGCCTTCTCGAGCATCTCGACGCCGACGACCTGGCAACCGGGAAAGCGTTGCTTCAAGAAACGCCCGGTCCCACCGCAGAAACAGCCGAGGTCGAGGACACGCCGCGCGCGAGGGATGAGCTCGAGTAGCCCCGTTGGCGCGTAGTCGGGACTCAGCGTCTCGAGATGCACGCCGTCGTCGAGGAGTTGCCACGCGGGGCGGTCGTCGGGTTTTCGAAGCGGTGCCGGCCGCTCCACGGGCATCACGGATCGTGCGAGCGACGTCGCGATTCGTTCGAACTCTGCGGCCTCCTTGACGCCGCCGAGCTGCCCCACGGCGCGAGCCGCGAGCGCGAACGGCATTTCATAGCCAGGCGCGATCTCGGCCGCCGCGAGGAAGCGCTCCAGAGCGGGCATGAATTGCCCCCGTTCGAGAAAGTGCGAACCCAGCGCGAGCAGTGCCTGTACCGAGCGCGGATTTTTGGTCACCGCCGCGCGAAGATCGGCCTCGCTTTGTAGCTGCACGCCGAGAACGAGCTCTGGAAGTGAGTGCGTCGGTTCGAGCTTCGCCGCCTCGCGGAGCAGGGCGGCGCCCCGATCGCGGTCGATGTTCTCTTGCACGGCCACGAGACCGTCGTGGAGCAAGGCCTCGAAGCGCGTGTGGGCGAGCAGGACGTGATGGCCCGACCGTTCGGCGCCGTCGAGTCGCGTGAGTTCGCCGAAGAGCCTCTCCGGCTCCGAGGTCGGCGCTTCCGCGCCCTCCGACGAAAGCTCCCTGTAAAAGCGAAGCCGGTCCGGCGCGTGCGTCGCTTGAATGCGTTCGCGCAGGACATAGTCGTGCGCCTGCCGCCGCACGCGCTGGCGTTCGACGGGGTCAGCGACGAGTCGCGAGAGGAGCGCGAACAGCTCGGCGGGGTCGTCGAAGAAGAAGCCGTTTTCGCCGTGCTCGACGCTGTCGAGATACGGCGTCAGCCGCTGGACGACGGGCACGGCGCCGAACCCGGCGTACTCGAGAAACTTCACGTCCGAGCGCGCGCGATTGAAACCCTTGTCGCGATTGGGCGCAATTCCGATGTCGAGCTGGGAGACGAACGCGTAGTAGTCGTCGATCGAGCCGATCGGCGTGCGCCGTTTGCGGTCGCTCGGCAACGCGTCGAACAGCTTCCAGATTCTGTCCGAGCACATGAGCTGGAGCGTGACGGCCGGGTGACCCAGCACGAACTCGGTCAAGCCTGGCGCGATCTCCATCATGTCTTCGAGATGCCCCGCGGAGCCTCCCCAACCGATGCTGACGCGATCGCTCGCGCTCGGCGCGCGCAGCGGGGGCGGCGCGACGAGCTGATTGACGAACACGCGCCCGCGCGCATTGAGCGACCCGTAGAGGCGCTCGAGTTCCGGCACGCTGTACTGCACTGCGTCGGCGCCCTGCGCGAGCCGCCGAAACAGCCGGACATTTTGCGGTTGTCCGAAGAACCCCGCGAGCGGATTCGACGGCTGAATCTCCTGCACGTCGTCGTTGATCTCGAACACCGTGGGGCGCCTCGCCTGCTTGCGCGCGGCGATCAGCGGGAGCAAATCCGGGTCGCACACGCCGTTGATGACGAGCACGTCCGCCCCCTCGACGATCTCCGGCAAGCGACGGTGCGCCTGATCGACGTTCACGACGTACACGCCCTCGAGCGCCGCCATCGCTCGCCCCGGCGCAAACGTCCGATAGTACCAATCTCCGCCGCGACTCTGGTGCATCGCATCGAGCTGCGCGATGAGCAAAGAGCGTCCCGACATAACCCGCGAGGGTATCACGACCGCGATCCCCTCGGCACGACGCGCGAGGACGGTCGGATTTCGTCGGTGACTTCGCGGGCGAGCGCCGAAGGGCGCCTTTCAAAGGCCTGCTGCCGACGCGCGCGTCACCTTGTCGCGCAGGAGCTCGGCTTGGCGGTAGTGGGGGTCGAGCGTGAGCGCCGTCGAAAGCGATCGGAGGCCGGCGGCACGGTCTCCGGACGCGAAGAGCGCGACCGCGTCGTTGTATTGGGAGCGGGGATTGGTGGGTTCGAGTGCGACGTCGCGCTCCGCGGGTTCGAGAGCGTCGCGTGGACGCCGGAGTTGGATGAGGCACCCCGCGACGTTGTGCCACGCTCGCGCATAGGTAGGCTCGAGCTCGGTCGAGCGCGTGAAATGCGGTAGCGCGGCGACGCAGCCGCCGTGCGCGAGGAGCTCGACGCCGAGGTGGTAGTGCGCGCGGCCGTCGTCGGGGTTTCGCGCGACGTCCGCGCCGAAGAGAGTCACGCCGTCGCGCCACAGGCTCGCGTCCATCGAGGTTCGAATGGCGAGCAGGACGACCAGAACGAACGTCGTGCCCGCGGCGAGTTTTGGAGCGTTCGGAGGGAGGCGTTTCGCGACGGCGGGCAGGACGAAGGCGATCATCGCGGCGAGACCGAGACCGGCGAAGTAGGCGTAGCGGTTCCCCCATTGTCCGATCACCGGCAGCGAAATCACGTGCGGGGCGAGGGCCGACAAGAACCAAAGCCAACCAAAGAGGGCGAAGGAGCGGGATCGAACGCACGCGAGGGTCACCGCGATCACACAGGTGAGAACGAGCGCGGCATACACGGGACGCAGCGGAACGAAGTGCTCCGTCGTCGGGCCGTTGTCGAACGCGAGAATTTGAAACGCGTAGTGCCAGAGAATGCTGGCGTAGTTCGTTGCGTGCTCGCCCAACGAGGCGTCGAGTGCCCGGCTCACCGACGAAATATGCAGCTCATGGCGCAACAAAAAAAATAATGCGTCACCCAGGAGCGGCAAACCCACCGGTACGGAAATGCGTCGCGCGAGATCCCCTCGCGCCCGAACGGCCGTGAACGAAATGAGGAGAAACGGCAGAACGACGAACACCTCTTTGCAGAGCGTCGCAGCGAGCACGAACACCGTCGCGCCGGCGGCGCGGGGCCAAGACGGAGCCTCGGCGCGGAAGCAGAGCAGCGCGGCGAGCGCGAAGAGCGTCCCCATCGAGTCGTTTCTGCCGCCGGTGACCCACATCACGGCCTCGGTCGTGCTCGGATGGACGAGGAACAGCGCCGTCAGGCAATGAGCGAGAAGCGACGAAGTCCCTTCTCGAATCAGCCAACGGCAGAAGAGCGCCGCACATCCGAAGTGCACGGCGAGATCGAAGAGCCGAAAGCCGACGATCGACGGGCCGGCGATTTGCGCCTGCGCCCAGAGCGTGAGCATGGGGAGCGGGCGATAGAGGTCCGTCGCTTGTCCGGTGGCGCCGCCCCACAAATCCGTCGTCAAGATCCGGTACCAACCGTGTGGGTCCCCGAGCACGGTGCTCTTGACGATGAGATCCGTGTCGTCCCAGAAAAACTCGCCGCGAAGGTGAGTACCGAACGCCATCGCGGCGAGGAGCGCCGCGGCGACCGAGAGCGTCCAGCTCGGTAGTGTCGGCCTTTTTCGTCCGTCCAGGACCGTGGTCGAAGCGTCGCTCAGTCTCCGGACTCCATTCGGCCTCCGCGGAGGGTGGCTACTTCAGTAGCACCCCGGCGGTCCCGGCGAGAACCGTCATTTCGCGCGCAGCACGCGCCAGAGCGTGCGCGCGTCCAAAACGATCGTGACGATCGAGCCGAACGTGACGTGATCTCCGCTCACGATCTCGACGCCGTCCTTCGAGAGCGGCGCCCCATTGACGATCGTGCCGTTTTTGCTCCCCGCGTCGGCAAGACGGCAGTGCTCACTGTCGACGACTTGGAAATACGCGTGGAACTTCGAAATGCTCGCGTGCCGGAAGGCGATGTCCTTGTTGAGCGCGCGCCCCACCGAAACGCGATCGCCGAACGCCGCGTCCACGCCCGCGCGTTTGCGTATGGGCACCGCGTAGTACCTGGCGTCCCCGAGACTCTTGATGATGCTCGACCAATCCGGCTCGGTCGCCTGAGCCCCGCCTCGCTTCAAGCGCAGCGCGTCGCTCACGATCTCCGTATGGAATGCGATCTTCCCCGGCGCCGGCGCGGCCGCGCTCGCTTCGGCGGCCCGGAGCGCCGCGGCGAGCTCTTCGTCGTCCCCGCCCAATCGCACGAGTAACCACGGGTCTCTCCCGTGCTCTCGACCGAAGCTCAGCTCGGTGAGCCTCCCAGCAGTACGAACCAACTCGATCGGCTCTACGGAAAACATCGGGGTATCAACCTTCAACGATGAAGGCCCCCTCAGGTACCGTCAAGGACGCCGTTGCGTCGCGAGCGAGGGCTCCTTTTTCGATCGCCGGGTACGACCGAAACGCGTGCGAGCGCATGTGCGTGAACGTGAGCGGGTGTCGCCGCGCTCGTCCCATTCGGTGCCTTGGTAGAGCATGGGCCCGTCGCTGGCGGTCGCGGTGAACGCGACGACCAATTGGTTTCGATCCGGCTCCGCGTTCGCCGTACGAGAAGCGACAACCTCGAATGTCACGCGAACTCGCACGCGCCAAGGCAGCGCGAGGAACCTGAAAAAGGAAGCCCCGAAGACGTAAGTCGTTTCGGGCCGTTGCGTCGTGCGAGGGGAACTCGAACCGGCTCGGCGCCCTCA
Source organism: Polyangiaceae bacterium (assembly GCA_036271175.1). GTDB lineage: Bacteria > Myxococcota_A > Polyangia > Polyangiales > Polyangiaceae > DASZVB01. The sequence continues at coordinate 4,968 of DATBBD010000199.1, forward strand.
GCGGACGCAGCGCGCAACGCCGAGCACGGTGGTTGCTTGGTGTTTGGTGAAACCATCCTCGAAATTTAGCGACCATTTGTCCGTCGTGCTCGATCCGTCCGGCGTACCGGTCCAGTACCATTGGTCCGAGCTCGTATTCGGAAACGCCGTGTGGTCGACTGCCGGCGACACGTTGCCGGAGGGAACATCGTCGACGATGCTCGCGAGCTCGTTGAGGCTGGGCAATCGCCACGTGTGGCCGTTCAACGCCAGGCTCTGACAGTAAGATACGGCCTGATCCCAAGAAAGAGTCGGAGTCGTCCCGGATCCGTCTTCTTGCCACACGAGGCACGTGTAGTCGTCCGTCACTTCCCCGCTAGTGATCGTGTAGTGGCTCGCCGGAAGCACCTCGGCATCCGGTACTCGGACGCAGCGGTCGTAGGCGGATGCCGCCGTTTGATCGAGGCTGTTGTTGCTGTCGCCCGCCGAGAAATTGATGAACCACGACAGCGGCGGCGTCACGGCTTTTCGAGAGTCCACGACCCAAGGAGTCGACGCCCACGTCCAGCCCGCCTTGGCTGCGAACTTGAAGAACGTCGCATTCACGCGAGCGCCCGACGTCTGAGCGTCGTCGAGGATCGTCGTGAGCTCCATGCGAGTCGGCAAGGTCCAACCGCCGCCGTCGAGGGACAGCTCCTGGCAGTTGGCGATCGCGTCGGCCCAGGTGCGCGTGGTCGAATCGATGGTTTGCTCCCAAATCAATCCGGTCAGGTCGTCCCGTACCGTACCGTTGCCGAGATCCGTGAAGCGCATCGGATTGGGCAAGCGCATCGAGGGCGGCGTCGGGACGGGCCACCGCGCCCATTTGCGGGAAACGTAATCCGTATTGGCAAACGAAGTGGTCGGACCGCTGTAGCACCCGGAGGCGGAGCTTCCGCCTTCCCGAGAATTGTCGGCTCCTCCGGATGAAGCGCCGGCGGCGCCGCCCCCTTGCCCGGCTGCCGCACCGGTACCGAACGTTCCTCCGGCGCCACTCGCTCCGCCGCCATTTGTTCCGCCGAGCGAAGTCGACCCGCCGCTCGAAACGGCGCCGTTGCCCGCCCGACCCCCAGTTCCGCCCGATCCGCCGCTGCCCGAAGCGTCGCTCGATGACGTCGCGCCGCCAGTTGCCGGAAGCGATCCGGCGCCGCTCGTGGAGCACCCCGACAGCGCGAGCACGAAGCACGAAAGCCGGCCGCACCCAATTGCGCGCGCTGAGCGCGCCGGCGTCCGAGCTGACCCGCCGCACGCTTGGCTTCTGCACATTCCAAAGTTGCCCATCGGTCCTCCTAGAGTGAGTAGTTGCTCACGGAGCAGCCGACGGGTCACAAGACGGGCGTTGTCCGAACCGGCCGACACGTCGGAACACGGAAGCCAAACTTCGCCTCTCGACGCTTTACGCGCCTCTTCCCGCTGTGCGTGCGAGTGAGCCTCTCGGCTGACATGTCGTTCGGAGGGTGGGGTTCCTCGGCGAGCAGAACGGCTCGTTCGAGCAATGCGAAAGAGCTCTTCGGGACCGACGCCGTCGCGCGACGGCGCGGGCCCGCAGTGGCACCTCGGAGCGCCAAACGAGCTACGTTAGGGGATGGCGATGTCGGCCACGGTGAAGAAGCTCGAGCGTGCAGAAGTCGTAAAGCGCTACGACTTGGTGCGAACGCTGGGCTCGGGAGGGAACGCAACCGTCGATGAGGTCATCGATCGGGTCACCGGTCGATCGCTGGCGCTGAAACGACTTCGTGCCGAGTCGGCGATGAAGCCCAGCGCCGCGTTGTTGTTTCGCCGCGAGTATCGGACGCTGCGCGATCTCGCGCATCCGCTCATCATTCGAGCGTACGACTACGGCGTCGAAGAAGGCGTCCCGTACTATACGATGGAGCTCGCGTCGGGCAGCGACCTGCGCAGCGCCATTTCCATGCCGTGGCGTGAGGCGTGCGCGGTCTTGCGCGATGTGGCGTCGGCTCTGGCACTCGTGCACTCACGGAGGCTCGTTCATCGCGACGTCACGCCGGCAAACGTCCTCAGAACGGCCGACGGACGCGCGAAGCTTCTCGATTTCGGAAGCCTGTGCCCGATGGGCGTCGCGGGAGACGTCGTAGGAACTGCGCCGTTCGTTTCACCCGAGGCTCTCGATGGTCGACCTTTGGACGGGCGCACGGATTTGTTCGCCCTCGGCGCGCTCGGCTATTTCCTGCTCACCAACAAGCACGCCTACCCCGCGGCTCGACTCTCGGAACTGGAGCGCGTTTGGAGGCATTCCCCCGAGCCCCCTGGTCAGCTGGCACGCGAAGTCCCGGCGCCTTTGGACGATCTCATCGTCTCGCTGTTGAGCTTGAATGCCCAGTCGCGACCGTCCAGCGCTGCCGAAGTACTGGAGCGCCTCGCGGGCGTGGCCGGATTTCCGCCGGACGAGTCCCGTTCCGTCGCGCTCTCCTATCTCGTCGCGCCGACGCTCGTCGGCCGAGACGGTGTCGTCGCTCGGTTCCGAAGGCGGATCCTTCGCGCCGATCGCGGGCGCGGCAGCGCGTTGATCATCGACGGCAAGGCGGGCGTCGGCCGGTCGCGGCTGCTCAATTCGCTCCTGATCGACGCCAAACTTCTCGGCATGTCGACCCTCTATGCGAGCGGCGCCGAAGGACGAAAGGGGCCTTTCGGCGTGGCGCGCGTTCTCGTCAAGCGCCTGCTCGAGGTCGATCCCGAGCGGGCGCGCGAAGCACTTCCCGATCCCACCATCCTCGAACAGCTGGGACCATCGGAAGACGAAGACGCCGAAGAGGTTTTGCCAGCAGATTTCCGAACCCTCGTGGACGGCGTGTCCGAGTGGTTGGTTCGGGCGAGCGCCGTTTCGCCGCTGTTGGTGGCGGTCGACGACATCGATGACGGCGACGTGCCTTCGGCCGCCATCATTGCTCGGCTCGCCGAGGCGGCGCCCTCCCGTCGGCTCCTCGTCGTGGCTACGGTTCGGTCCGGGGGGAGCGGCGTCGCCACGGAGCGGCTACGTTCGATGGGGAGCTCCCATGCGCTTCGGCCGTTGCGCGCTTCGGAAACGAAGCACCTTCTTTCATCCGTCTTCGGAGAGGTGCCTCACCTGCAGACGGTCTCGATGTGGCTACACGCGTTGTCGGAAGGGTATCCCCAAACCCTTTTGGAGCTTGCCCAGCACCTCGTCGACCGGCAAATCTTCCGCTACGAGAGCGGTGCTTGGACGCTCCCGGCATCGACGACCTCGCTGGACGTTCCCAGAAGTTTCGACGGGTCCACGGCCGAGCGAATCGCGGCCCTGAATTCCTCCGCGCGCTCGCTCGCCGAGGGCCTCTCGCTCACGGTAGTCGGCGAACCATTCCACCTGGACGACTATTCGATCTTTCTCGGCAGCACGGACGCCGACGGCCTGTTCGCCGCGCTCAACGACCTCGTCGCGGCGTCGATTCTCGTGGGCAGCGGCGGCAGTTACGCGTTCGTCCACGAAAAGATGCGTCGAACCCTGGCAGCGGCGGTTCCCGACGACCGAAAGAGACAGATCCATTCGCAGCTCGCGGAACTGAATCGCGCGGCAGCAAACGGAGGCGGAGCGATCGTCGCGCACCACCTCCTTCTCGCGGGAGAGGAGCGCGCGGCGTTTGCCGCTCTCGTCGACTTCATCTCCCATCGCTCCGAGTACTTCGTCCGCGGTTACCGCCTCTTGCGTTCCAAAGACGGGGCGTCTCTCTTCCAGCGTCTCTTCGAGTGGGGGCGCCGCGAAAGTGCCCCGAAGACTGACCTCGTGCTGATCGGCCGGGCCCTTCTCGGGCTCGCTTCGGTCGCGTTTGCCGACCAGGCGGAGCACGCACCCTGGCTCGTGGCCGAACTCGAGCGCGACACCGGCCTCGCTCATTGGGACGAGTTCGAAAACACTTCCGATCCCGCCGAGCGAATTCGCGCCTGCATCCGACGCGCCATCGACCGAGCGAACGCATTGCCGGAAGCCGAACGCGGCCTCCCCCCGACCGCGGCGATCCGCGAGTTCTCGGGCGTCGCCACGATGCTCGCCGGCCTCTACGCGCAAGCGAACGAGCCGGAGCGAGCGATGGCAATCCTTGCCCAATTGAACAAGCTTCGCTCGTTGTCTCCCGGAATCGATCTTGCCGCCGACGTGGTTCAGTACGCCGCGAACGCGCGGCGCGGATGGATCGCAGCCGACTTCCGTCTTCGCGTTCTCGCCCGGTCTTCGACGACGGTCCCGGGGCTCGACGACACCATTCGCTTCAACATCAACATCCTCGCCACGTTCTATCAGGGGATCGAGGAGGCGATGATGGGCGCTCCGACGTTCGCCGAGCGCGCCGGATCGCTCGAATCCAGCTTGCCGTTTTCGGCGCTCGCCTGGCACGTCCGCATGCTCGGCCATCTCTTTCGGGGCGAAGAGAAACAAGCCGACGCTTGCCGAAGGAAGCGCGACGCGGCACTCGTCGGTCAGGCGGAAGCCGAGGTCCAGATCGCGTCCAGCGTCGGCTACGAGCTCGTCGCCTACGTGATCCTCGGCGATCTGATGGCCATCAAGCGCACGCTTCCCGTGCTCCGCGCCCGCGCTGCCTCGATGCCCGCCTGGACGCCGCATCTCCTCCTTGCCGAAGGCACTCACGCGTATCTACGCGGCGACGTGTCCGCGGCGCTCGAACTCTACCAGCGAGCTCTCGATCTCGCTCCCGCCGGCGCTCACAGCGCTTACGCGCTGATCGTCGCGCGAGTCACGTCCTTGCTCATCGAGCTCGGTCGATCGCAGGAGGCGCTGGAACGGGCCGAGCAGGCGTGCGCTACCTGTAGCGGCCTTCCCATCTTGCCCGCGTTTCACGATCTGCTCGAGGTTACTCGTGCGAGCGCCGAGGCGAGCGTCGGAAAGGGAGAAGAAGCGACGCAGCGGGTTCGCGACGCCGTCGCTCGCGCCGAAGGACGCGGTACAGCGGGGATTATCATGATGGCGCTGCTGGCCACTCAGGCGCGCGTCGCGGTTCGACTCAACGACGAAGATGGGTTCGCAAGCGCATCGAGACGCGTCGCGGAGCTCGGCGAAAAAGTCGACAGCCGCTCCTTTGCGGCCGGGCTTTCGTCGCTCTTCCGGACGGTGCTGGGTGCGGGCTTCGAACCCGTCGACTCCCTGCACAGTCGATTGCGGTCCC
>DATBBD010000200.1:0-8031 GCA_036271175.1 Polyangiaceae bacterium
CTCCTCGACGTGCTCGGACGAACCGACCCCGACCAAGCGATTCAACTCAACGCGCTGCTCCGCAACACCACGTCGCCCACCGTTCTTTCGGGCGGCACCAAGGTGAACGTCATTCCCTCGACGGCCAGCGTCAAGGTCGATGGTCGAATCATCCCCGGTCAAACGGTGAAGTCGTTTCTCGACGAAATTCAGGCGGTGGTCGGCCCCGACGTCAAAGTGAACGTCGCCGAGAGTTGGGAGGGCACCGTCTTCAACGCGGAGACGCCGCTCTTCGACCTTCTGTCGCGCACACTCGAGCGGCACCACCCGGGTTCGATTCCCGTGCCGTTCATGATCCCCGGCTTCACCGATTCGCACGCGTACGCGCTCCTCGGCGCGACGTGTTACGGCTTTTCGCCGGTAAAAATGCCCCCCGGAATGAACTATCCGAAGCTCTATCACGGTCACGACGAGCGCATTCCCATCGACGGGTTTCTCTGGGGCCTCCGCGTGCTGTTCGACGTGGTCCACGAATTTTGCGCGAACGCCGGCTGACCGCGAGGTCGATTGTGACTTTGCCGACGCGGGATTAAGAGCTTCGGCATGTCCCGCCGCACCATTCAGATCGATGACCGCCTCTACGATTACTTGCTCGAGGTGTCCGTGCGCGAGCCGCCGGTGCTCGCGAAGCTCCGCGAAGAGACCGCGAAGCACGCCTTCGGCGGCATGCAGATTTCTCCGGAACAGGGGCAATTCATGCGGCTCTTCGTCGAAGTGCTGGGCGTTCGCCGCGCGCTCGAGGTCGGCGTGTTCACCGGATACAGCTCGACGTCCGTCGCGCTCGCGATGCCGCCCGACGGCAAGCTCGTCGCCTGCGACCTGAGCGACGAGTTCACCCAGGTCGCGCGCCGTTACTGGAAGGAAGCCGGCGTTGCCGACAAGATCGAGCTCCGGCTCGGCCCCGGCGTCGAGACGTTGAACGCGCTCATCACGAGCGGCGCGTCCGGCACCTTCGACTTCGCCTTCGTCGACGCCGACAAAGAAAACTACGTCCGTTACTACGAGCAATGTCTGAAGCTCGTCCGCGTGGGCGGCGTCATCGCCTTCGACAACGTGCTCTGGGACGGGCGCGTCGCCGATCCGAGCGATCTCGCCGAATCGACGATGTCGATCCGCGCCTTGAACGATTGCATCGCTCGCGACGACCGCGTGTTCCCCTCGATGCTCTCCATCGGCGACGGTCTGACGCTCGCTCGCCGCGTGAAGTGAACGGGGATTTTTTTGTCGCGGAACTTTTGTTCCGTCGCGCTCACGCGTGGCGGCGAAGCGCCGTCACACGGCGGCGCCGCAGCCGGAGCAGAAGTGCGCGCCGGGTGGTAGACCCGCGCCGCATCCCGAGCAGAATTTCGGCCCTGCTTTCGCGACCACCGCGATGCCGCAATTCGGGCAGAATTTCGCGCCCTCGGCGAGCGAGCTATTGCACTTCTGGCACTGAGACGACGCGCCGAGTCCAGCTTTCGAGAAATCCTGGCCGCCGGTCTGGTCGACTGCGCGCGCCTTTTCCGTCGCTTGCTCGAGGGCGATCTTCGCTTGCGCCGCAACCAGGTTCTCTTTCAGATCGGGCGCACAGCCCTCGCACAATCCGCGCTCGTGGTTGAAGCACACCTCGGGGCAAACCCAGGTTCCGCACAAAGTGCACTGCCGGAACTTCGGCCGGCATTCCTCGACCGCCTTCTTGAACGCCGAATCCCACGCCGGACCACGAAGCGCGTCGTTGATTCGATCGGCGCCGTAACCCGCGCTCGCGAGCCCGCCACCGAAGATCGAACCCGCCGCCTTCATCATCTGCGCGGCGAAGCCGAGCGAGTTCGTCTGAAACTCGGAGCGATGTCCGTTTCCACACTTGTCGCAAAAGAACTCGAACTGGAACCCCGTGTCGTTGGAGTGGTCCGAGTAGTTTCGCGTGAAGGTTTGCGTGCTCATGCTCGAGTGCGAAAGTTGCCGATCCGCCCGATTTCATCGCGTCGCGTCAGCCGGAGATGACAGTTACCGTTCTGTTACCGACGTCATCGCGCCGCACACGCTCCCGGGGCACACGCAGTGAGGAGGGGGGTCGGCCACGGGAGCGGAGCCCGCGACTTCGGGCTCGGCCTGGGGGGTGGGGGCGGCCTGCGCTGAAGTGAGCCTAACCCGGTCCGTCGACACCTACAACGGCCGACGACGCTTCCTCGGCCGCCCTCGGGACCGGGACTCCGTCGGTGACCGTCAGGCCGCGGGGAATAGCGCCCCGACGCGCTCGGTTTTCGTGCATTTGCTGGGGACAATCGAGTCCGGCCTGGCTCGCTCGGACGGCTGCGCACTGATATCGTGCGCCCTCGTCATCGATGCTGCACCACGCCAAAAATGAGGGAAAGTAGCGCATGTCGCAAACGGTAGAAGGCGGGCTCGGCACGCAGAACATCGCCTTTCTCGAGGACCTCTACGAGGCCTACGCCAAAGATCCGAACTCGGTACCCGCTGACTTCCGCGGCTACTTCGCCTCGCTGGGCCAGCCGGTGAACGGAACGCAGCTCGGACCCTCGTTCGAAACACGAAGTCTCTTCAATCCCCCGTCGCCCGTCGCGAACGGCCAGGTGAACGGTCACGTCAACGGGACGGTGAACGGCGCGGCGAACGGCGCCACGAATGGCGCCACGAACGGGGTGGCGGTCGTCGCTCGCCCGGACGCGGTCCCGCTCGAGAGCGGGCCGCCGTCGTCGGGCAGCGGTCATTCGATCGGGCTATCCGAACAGAGCCTGACCAATGGGCAGCTCCGCATGGCGCCGGTCGGCTCCTTGCGGCCGCTCTCCGACGCCGATTCGCTCGACATCGCCATCCGTCAGGACCGCGTCGATCAGCTGGTCCGATCGTACCGAACCCGCGGACACATGATCGCGAAGATCGATCCGCTCGGCATGCCGCGCCCCGCGACGGCAGAGCTCGAACCGCGTCACTACCACCTCACCGACGCGGACATGGATCGCCGGTTTTCGAGCCGGACGATTTACGGCACCGAGACGCTCACCCTGCGCGAAATTCTGGATCGGTTGCGCAACACGTATTGCCGATCGATCGGCGTCGAGTTCATGCACATGCACGAAATCGAGCCGCGAAACTGGCTCCAAGAGCGGATGGAGGGCACCGAGAACCGACTCGAGATCTCCATCGCCGACCAGCGCCGCATCCTGACGCTCCTCACCGACTCGGTCATTCTCGAAGAGTTCATCCAGAAAAAATACCTCGGCGCGAAGAGCTTCTCGCTCGAAGGTTCCGAGAGTTTGATCCCGCTGCTCGCGCTCACGATCGAGCGCAGCGCGGAGCACGGCGTGGACGAGATCACGCTGGGCATGGCGCATCGCGGCCGCTTGAACGTGCTCGCGAACATCATGGGCAAGAGCCCGCGCGAGATCTTTCGCGAGTTCGAAGACCTCGACCCGCAGCTTTACCGTGGCCGCGGCGACGTGAAGTACCACCTCGGTTACAGCTCGGATTTCACGACGCCGAACGGGAAGAAGGTGCACCTGTCGCTGTGCTTCAACCCGAGCCATCTCGAATTCGTCAATCCGGTGGTGGTCGGGCGCGTGCGCGCGAAGCAAGACCGCGTGGGCGACACCGAGCGAACGCGAAAACTCGGGCTCGTCATTCACGGCGACGCCGCGATGGCCGGCGAAGGCATCGTTCCCGAGACGCTGAACTTGAGCCAGCTCCGCGCCTACAACACCGGCGGCACGATCCACGTCGTGGTGAACAATCAGATCGGGTTCACGACGCCGCCCTGGCAATCGCGCTCGGCGACGTATGCGACCGACGTCGCGAAAATGCTGCAAATTCCCATCTTTCACGTCAACGGCGAAGATCCAGAGGCCGTCGCGCAGGTGGTCCGTCTGGCGACCGATTTTCGCGCGACGTTCAAGCGCGACGTGGTCATCGACATGTACGGCTACCGTCGACACGGTCACAACGAGGGCGACGAGCCGTCGTTCACGCAACCGGTGCTCTACCGCGCGATCACGAAGCGGGTCAGCGTTCGCGACGGCTATCTCGAGCATCTGAACAAGCTCGGCGGCGTGTCCAAGGAAGAGGCGGATCAGATCGCCGTCGAACGGCGCGCGCACCTCGAGCAAGAGCTCACCGTCGCGCGGCGCAAAGACTACAAGCGGACCGAGGATTGGCTCGGCGGCTACTGGCAGGGCTACATCGGCGGCCCCGAGTCGGGCGCCGACGAAGCCGACACCACGGTCGATCAAGCGCACCTCGCGTCACTGGTCACGAAGCTCACCGAAACGCCGCCCGGGTTCACCCCGCACCCGAAGATCGTCCGCATCCTCGAGCAACGCCGGGAAATGGCGACCGGTCAGAAGCCGCTCGACTGGGGCACCGCGGAGCTCGCCGCGTTCGCGTCGCTGGTGACGTCCGGCGTGCGCGTTCGCATGACCGGACAAGACACCGGCCGCGGCACGTTCAGCCAACGCCACGGCGTGCTCTACGACTACGAGGATGGTCGGACGTACACGCCGCTCGCTCACCTCGCGCAAAATCAGTCGCCGATCGAGCTCTACAACAGCCCGCTCAGCGAAGCCGGCGTGCTCGGTTTCGAATGGGGATACAGCCTCGATTTTCCCGAAGGCCTGGTGCTCTGGGAGGCGCAGTTCGGCGACTTCGTGAACGTGGCGCAGGTCATCATCGACCAGTTCATCATGAGCGCCGAAGACAAGTGGAAGCGGCTCTCCGGGCTCGTGCTGCTCTTGCCGCACGGGTTCGAAGGGATGGGCCCGGAGCACTCGAGCGCGCGCCTCGAACGCTGGCTCACGCTCGCCGCCGAAGACAACGCGCAGGTCGTCCAACCGACGACCCCCGCGCAGCATTTCCATTTGCTCAGGCGGCAAGCGCTCCGCCGATGGCGAAAGCCCCTCATCGTGCTGACTCCGAAGTCGCTGCTCCGTCACCCCATGGCGACCAGTTCGATCGAACAATGCGCGAACGACCGCTTCCATCGCGTCTTGCCCGACGAGCTCAAGACGCGGACCAAGAAAGTCGGTCGCGTCATTCTCTGCAGCGGCAAGGTCTATTACGACCTCGTCAAGCATCGGCAGGACACCGGCCGCGACGACGTGGCCATCATCCGGGTCGAGCAGCTCTATCCGCTCCCGAAGAAGTCGCTGCTCGCCGCGCTCGAGTCGTATCCCGACGGCGTGTCACTGGTGTGGACGCAGGAAGAGCCGGAGAACATGGGCGCGTGGCCCTATCTTCGTGTCCGACTCGGCGAACGCGTGTTCGGGCGCTGGCCGCTCAGCGTCGTGTCGCGTGAAGAGTCGGCGAGCCCGGCCACGGGTTCCGCGTCGAGTCATCGCATGGAGCAACAGGAACTCATCCAAAAGGCGTTCGGCGTGGCCTACGAGCCCGTCTGATTTCGAGCCTTTCCGTCGCCACGTGACCATGCTCAATTCGGGGCCCGAAGGAGTCTCATGGCCGTCGAATTGCGTGTTCCGGAAGTAGGCGAATCGATCACCGAGGTCGAGATCGGCGATTGGTTGAAGGCCGAAGGGGAGCGCGTTTCGCGCGAAGAGGCCGTGGTCATGATCGAGACGGACAAGGTCACCGTCGAGCTCCCGGCCCCGGTCACCGGCGTCATCACGAAGATCGTCGTTCCGAAAGGGCAAAGCGCGACCGTCGGACAGGTCATCGGCTACATGGAGGAGGCTGCGCCCGCGTCGGTGCGTCCGTCCGCGCCCGCTCCTGCCCCCGCGCCCGCGCCGGCTCCCGCACCGACCGCCGCGCCGCCGCCCGCGGCGCCTCCGCCCGCGCCGATCGCTCAGCGTCCGGCGCCCGCACCCGCTCCGGCACCGGCACCGCCCGCGCCCGCCTCCGTTTCGACCATCACCTCGATGTCGAGCGGCGGGGAGCGAGTCATGCCGGCCGCGCGTCGAGCGCTCGCCGATGCCGGGCTCGCCGTCGCCGACGTCCAAGCGACGGGCCCCGGCGGTCGCGTCCTCAAGGAAGACGTCGCGCGCGCCGTTCGACCGGAAGCGAAAGCGCCGCCCGCTCCGGTGCCGGCACCAGGCTCGGGGGGGTACCGGCAAGAAGAAGTCGTCGCGATGACGCCGGTGCGGCGCCGCATCGCCGAGCGCCTCCTCCAGGCCCAATCGCAAGCCGCGATGCTCACGACGTTCAACGAATGCGACATGAGCGCGGTGATGGCCCTCCGTAAGGACTATCAGCAGGCCTTCCTCGACAAGTACAAGATCAAGCTCGGGTTCATGTCCTTCTTCGTGAAGGCGTCGATCGACGCGCTGAAGCTCGTGCCCAACGTGAACGCCGAAGTGCGCGGCACCGACATCATCTACAAGAATTACTACGACGTCGGCGTGGCGGTCGGTGGCGGCAAGGGGCTGGTCGTTCCGATCATCCGGGATGCCGAACGGCTGAGCTTCGCCGAGGTCGAGCAACGCATCGCCGACTACGGCGAGCGCGCGAAGAAGAACGTGCTTAAGCTGGACGAGCTCCAGGGCGGCACCTTCACCATTTCGAACGGTGGCATCTACGGTTCGATGATGTCGACACCGATCCTGAACCCACCCCAGAGCGGGATCCTCGGGCTGCACGCCATCAACGAGCGTCCGGTGGTTCGCGACGGACAGATCGTCATCCGTCCCATGATGTACCTCGCGCTGACCTACGATCATCGGGTCGTCGACGGCCGCGAAGCCGTCACGTTCCTGAAGCGAATCAAGGAAGCCATCGAGGCGCCCTCTCGCTTGCTCATCGAGGTCTGAAGAAAATATGAGCACTCGTCACGATCTCGTCGTCATCGGCGGGGGCCCGGGCGGCTACTTCGCCGCGATCCGCGGCGCGCAGCTCGGGCTGAACACGGCCTGCATCGACGTCGAGCACGAGCTCGGCGGCACCTGCGTTCGCATCGGTTGCATCCCGAGCAAGGTCTTGCTCGAGGCGAGCGAGCGCTATCACGAGGCGAAGACCGGGCTCTCCGCCTTCGGCGTGAACGTCTCGGGCGTCGAGCTCGACCTCGCAAAGATGCTCAGCCGAAAAGAGTCGATCGTCCGGCAGCTCACGGGCGGCGTCGCGTTCTTGCTCAAGAAGAACAAGATCACGCGCTACGAAGGCCGTGGCCGGTTCGCGGGCCCCGGCAAGGTCGTCGTGGAGGCCCCGGACGGCACGTCGACCGAGCTCGAAGCGAAGCACATCGTCATCGCGACGGGCAGCAACGTCGCCCCGCTCAAGGGCGTCGAGATGGACGGCCATTGCGTCGGAACCAGCACCGACGCGCTGTCGTACACGGAGGTGCCCGGTCACCTCGTCGTGATCGGCGCGGGCTACATCGGGCTCGAGCTCGGGAGCGTGTGGAATCGCCTCGGCGCCAAAGTAACGGTCCTCGAGTACCTCGACCGCATCTTGCCCGGCATGGACAGCGAGCTCGCCGCCGAGGGGAAGAAGATTTTCGAAAAACAGGGGCTCACGTTCCGTCTCGGCACCCGCGTGACCGGCGCGCGCACGAACGGAAACGGCGCGACGGTGACCATCGACGGCGCGGACGCCATCGACTGCGACAAAGTGCTCTCGTGCACGGGGCGCGTCGCCAACACCGACGGCCTCGGGCTCGACGCGATCGGCCTCCAGAAAGACGAGCGCGGTCGCGTCCCCGTCGACGAACATTTCCGGACCAAGGTCCCCGGCGTCTACGCGATCGGCGACGTCATCGCCGGACCGATGCTCGCACACAAAGCCGAAGACGAGGGCATCGCCTGCGTCGAGCACATCGTGACCGGTTACGGTCACGTGAACTACGATGCGATCCCCGGCATCGTGTACACGCAACCCGAAATCGCGACGGTCGGCAAGAGCGAGGACGAGTTGAAGAAGGCCGGTCGCGCCTACAAGAAGGGCATGTTCCCCTTCCAAGCCAACGGGCGCGCCAAAGCGCTCGGTGCCGCCGAAGGGCGCGTCAAGGTGCTCGCTGATGCCGCGACGGATCGCGTGCTCGGCGTGCACATCATC
>DATBBD010000201.1:0-11918 GCA_036271175.1 Polyangiaceae bacterium
GCGTCGTCACCTGTGAGCACGCTTCGGTGAGGCCGTAGGTCGTGAGGATGGGAAGGGCGCGTTCCCCGGCGCGCTCGAGTAGCCTCGGAGACGCCGCGGCGCCGCCGAGGAGCACGGCGCGAAGCGCACGCGGCGCCGACCACGCCGCGCCCGAAGCGAGCAGCCACTCGAGCTGCGTCGGGACGAGCGACACGATCGACACGCCGAGTTCGTCGAGCGCGACCCGGAGCGCCTCGGGCGTGAGCCGTCGTCCTTCGGCGACGTCGCGCGGGATCACGACGGCGCGGCGCGCGAGCAAGCATCGCGTCAGAATCGACAACCCGCCGACGTGCGCGATCGGGAGCCCGAGGAGCCACCGATCGTGCTCACGCCACCCGAGATTCAGGGCGCTCGCGCGCGCTCCGGCTGCGAACGCGCGCCGGCTCAAGACGATGCCCTTCGGCGGTCCGGTCGTCCCCGACGTGAAGAGAATCGCGAGACAGCGTTCGTCGTCGGAGCGCGCGCCAAGCGCCGCTGAGACGACAGGTTCGTCGATCGGCGCCGCGACGTTCGCGACGCGAGACGATTTCGCTGGCGGCGAGACCGCTCGGGCTTTCAATGACGTCGTCGCGGCCAAGCCGTACGTCGCGCGCGCGTCCAACCACCGCGTTTTCGGAATCAGTGGGTACAGGGCGGCGCGTTCGGTGTCGGTGAAGCGCGGGTGGACGAGGGCGACCGGCCAACCGAGCTCGATGAGCGCGTAGAGCACCGCAAGCGTGGGCAGGTCACTCGCGCCGACGAGCGCCAGCGGCGATTGCGAGGTTGCCGGAGCCTGTCGCCACTGTTCCTCGAGCAGCGCGATCACCGGTTCGACGACCGCGGCGAGCTCGGCGAACGACCAGGTGCGTTGTCCGATGACGAGCGCGGTATGGTTCGGCGCGTCGCGACCCGCATCGCGCACCGAGAGCGTCACCGTGGCCTCGTCAGCGGCGCGAGCCCGAGCCCCGGGCGATCGTCGGCGGTAAGCTCGGTTTCGCCGAGGAGCGCGACCGACGTGGGCGGCCAAACGGCGAGGCCGCCGTGTTTGTCGAGGCCGCTCGCACGGGTGCGCGACGCCACGGCGAGGGCGAAGTGAGCGCTGGCCGCGAGGGCGATCGGGCCGTCGAACGTGTGCGACACGGTGACGTCGAGGCCGCGCTTCGACGCTTCGCGGGCCAGTTTCAGACAGCGCGAGAATCCGCCGAGCGCCGTCAACTTGAGCACGACGGCCACGCAACGGATCCGCTCGAGCTCTTCGGCGAGCCGTTTCCAATGCGCCGGATCCTGGAGAGACTCATCGAGCGCCATCGACAATGGTGGATCGACGAACGCGGTGCCGAGACCCGCCGCTGGAACCGGTTCTTCGACGAGCTCGGGCCGAAGTGCGACGAGTCGCTCGAGCTCCTCGTGCGCCGAGCGCGGATCCAACGAGCCGTTTGCGTCGAGCCGGAGCGCGGCCCCGCCGATTGCGGCGCGCACGGCGCCGAGCACGTCACACTGAGCGCCGAGGCTCGGTCCGAGGATCTTCACTTTGATGGTCCGAACGCCGCGTGCGGCGGCATCGCGCGCGCGAGCGATCACGTCGGTGTCGTCGACTCCGCCCGCGAAGCTCGACAGCGGAACGACGGGAACCGTTTTCGACGAACCCAGAAGCGCCCAGAGTGGAGCCGCCGCGCGCTGCCCGAGCACGTCGAGAAGGACCGTCTCGACCGCGAACCGAGCCGCGTTCGAGGTCGCCGCGAGATCTACCGGGAGCGCCGCGAGCATCGCCGAAGCGTCGCCCGCCGGGTCAGGTTCGGGGAGTGCCGTCCAGTCGACGCGTTCGAGGGCGTCCTTGGCCGTTTCGAATGAGTCCGTCGAATAGCCGGGGAGTGGGGATGCTTCGCCTTGCGCGACGCGTCCGTCGCGGTCTTCGACGCGGAGCAACAATCCGCGACGCTCGGTGATGCGCGCGCTGGCGATTCGGGATCCCGAAACGGCGCCCGCATGAGTCACGACGTCGACGCGACGAACGCGCATGCGAACAGTGTCGCACGTAGCCGCCTCGACAGGTCAACCGAGCGCGATCCCCGCCGAGAAAAGCGCCGCGTAGACGAACAAGAGCCGAGCCGCGCCGACCAGGCTCGCGTTCAGCGCGCGCCCGGAATCGCGAAGGACGCGCCGCGACAGGCGAATCCCGATCGGGAGCGACCCGAGCGGAAGCAAGAGCCAGAGCGACATTCTCCCGACCAGAACCAACGTCAGCGGCACGGCGTACGCGAGCGTCATGAGCGCCGCGTATTCGTAAAGTCCGACGGCGCGTCCGAACCGCACCGGGATCGTTCGCTTGCCGGCTTTGATGTCCGTCTCGGCGTCGCGGACGTTGTTCACGACGAGAATGGCGGTCGCGAGCGCGCCGACCGGGGCGGCGGCCCAGAGCCCGAGCAGAGTCACGGTGCCGGTCTGCACGAACACGGTGCCGTTGACGGCGACGAAACCGAAGAACAGAAGCACGAAGAGATCGCCGAGCCCATGGTAACCGAGCGGGTAGGGACCGCCCGTGTAAAGGATGGCCGACGCGATCGACGCGAGACCGATCACGACGATTGCCGGCCCGGCGACGGCGGTGAGGTACGAGCCCACGACGAGCGCGAGCGCAAACACGGCGACCATGGCGTTCCGGAGCGCGCGCGGGGTAAGCAAACCGGCGGCCGCGGCGCGCGTCGGTCCGAGTCGTTCTTCGGTGTCCGCGCCCTTTTCGAAATCGAACACGTCGTTCGCCAAATTCGAGCCAATCTGAAGCAGCATGGCCCCGACGAGGGCGGCGAGTGCCGGACCGAAGCGAAATGAGTGCATCGCGTACGCACATGCCGTGCCCACGAGCACCGGCGACACCGCGGCAGTGAGCGTCGCGGGGCGACACGCGAGGACCCACGCTTTCAGCGAGCCGGGTCGAATCGACGGGGCGCTCGTCATGACCGCCGAAGGATCTCTCGCAAAATACGGCCGCCGGCAAGATCGTTGCGAGTCGCAGCGACGGCCGCAAAGACGCTCGGCGTCATGGAGGCGTCCCTCCCTCCGTCTCCGCAACGCCGCGCTTCAACATTTCGACGACCGCCGCGGGGCCTTCGAGCACGACGTTGTGTCCGACGCCTTCGACCAGTTCGACGGTCGCCCGCGGCATCTCCCGCGCCATCTCCCGGGCGATCGTCGCGAATTTATGGTCGACCGTGCCTGCGGCGAGCCGAACCGGCGTGGGGATCGCGCCGAGCGAGTTCCAGTACGACGGCATGACGCCGAGCCCCGTCGTTCGCAGCGACCGTGCGAGCTCGCGCGGGTCGTGGGCTCGACGCTCGGTGCGCTGTCGCTCGAGGACGCCTGGGTCGAGCGACGCTTGCGTCGCGAAGAGCGGCAAGGCCTCCCACTTGGCGATGAAGGCGTCCATGCCGTCCGTTTCGAGGAGTCTCGCGAGCCGCTCGTCGTCGGCTCGTCGCGAGTCGCGTGCGTTCTCCGATTCGATCCCGGGCTGCGCGCCGATCAACGTCGCGCCCGCCAAGAGTGTCGGGTGCCGTACGAGAAGGCCGAGCGCGACGCGTCCGCCGAGTGAATAACCGAGGACGTACCACCGCGGTCCGGCACCACGAAGAAGCGCCGCGATCCGGTCGACCTCGCCGGCAAAGTCGTGCACCCGCGCATCCGCGGGATCTCCATGTCCGACCAGTCTCGGCGCCACGACCGTGATGTCGCGACCGAGCCGTGAGCGTACCTCGTCGAAGCTCGCGGGGCTTCCGGTGAAGCCGTGGAGCATCGCGAGCCGCAACGTCATTGGGGCAGCGAATCGACGAGGGGCGCGACGGCGCGTTCCACGCGACGAGTCAGCTCGCGGTATTGCTCTTTCGAGCCGTGCGGCGCGAGCGGCACTTCGATCACGGTGCACCCGGGGCGCGCGAGCCCGGCGTCGGCGGCGCGCCGCAGCTCGTCGATCGTCGATGCACGCCGGTAATCGACGTCGAAGAGCGAGGCCACGCCCTGGAAATTCCGTCCGTGCGGCGTCGTCCAGAACCGGAATGCCGCGTCCTCGATCCCGGTGTCGGCGAGCGGGAGCTGCTCGAAGATGCGGCCGCCGTCGTTGTTGAGCACGACCACGACGAACGGGACGTCGAGCGCCGCCGCGACGGCGAAGCCGCCCAGATCGTGCAACGTCGACAGATCGCCGAGGACGAGCAACGTGGGTTCGCGACTCGCGTTCGCGGCGCCGGCCGCGCCCGAAATGACGCCGTCGATGCCGCTCGCGCCGCGCTGCGAAAACACGAAGAGCTCGCGCGTGGCGCTCCGACAGAAAGCGTCGGCGTGACGCACGGGCAAGCTGTTGCCGATGCCGAGCAAGCCGCGGGGCGGCAACGACTCGACCGCGGTGCGCACGGCCGTGCCCTCCGACAGCGTACGCTCCGTCGCGAGCAACTCGCCGACCGCCGCCCACGAAGCGTCGTTCATGAGCCCGAGGATCTCGCTCCACGCCGTCGCCGTCGTCGGCCCGCGCTTGGCGCGACGGTCGGCGAGGCCGAGAGCGATCCGCCGAACGTCACCGATCATCAACGTGGTCGCGGTGCCTTGGGGGTCCGGGTAACCGTGCGACGCGATGACGTGGCGAGGGACGTTGCGTCGTTCGCCGATCCATCGCTCGAACGCGGTCGACGTCGGAGCCGCGCCGATCTGAAGGACCAGATCGGGCGAGAAGCGCTGGCGCACGCTGTCGCACCGAAGGAGGACGTCGAGCGCGTCGAGACGGCGCGAGTGCGGCGCGTGCGACGAGTCGAAGCGGAGCTGACTGGTCGTCTCGGCGAAGACGGGAAACCCCGTCGCCGCGGCGAGACGCTCGAGCGTGTCGGCGCCGAGCCCGGCGGAAGCGTCCATGGGGCCGCACACGATGAGCCCGCGCGAGGCGTTCGCGCAGGCCGCGGCGAGCGCTTCGAGATCGACGTCGGGGATCGTGCGGACGGCGCGAATGGGACGCGGGATCGGCGTCGCGAGGAGGGCGTCGACCCTTTGGCTCAAATCTTTGCCGGCCGCGCTCGCCGCTTCCGCGGGTTCGAGCGGTTTGCGTGCGCGCACGTTGAGATGCACCGGGCCGGGGTCACCGGAGATCGTGTCCCACATCGCCTGCGCGGCGCGCCGCCGGAGCGCGGTGAGACAGACGTCGGACGACTCGGGCATGCCGAGATCGACGAAGCTCCGCACGAAGCCGCCGTACAGCTTCACCTGGTCGAGCGTCTGCGACGCGCCCGAGTCGTGGAGCTCGTACGGACGATCCGCGGTGAGGAGCAGCAACGGGACGGCCGACAGCGACGCCTCGACGACCGCGGGGAAGTAGTTGGCCGCCGCCGAACCCGACGTGCAGAGCACGGCCGTCGGGCGACCGGTGACCTTGGCGCGTCCGACGGCGAAGAACGCCGCGGAGCGTTCGTCGAGCACGCTGTGACAATGCAGACGGCTACAGTTGAGCGCCGCCCACACCAGCGGCGTCGAACGCGAGCCGGGGCTGATGACGACGTCGGTGAGCCCCGCGTCCGCGAGGCTCGTGATGAGTAGCCGCGACCACTCGCGGAGCAGATTTTCTGGGTTCATTTTGCAACGTGCAGCGCCGCGGAGAGCGTCCTGAGCTTGAGGCGCGTTTCCGCGTACTCGCTCGCCGGGTCCGACCCGCGCACGACGCCGCCGCCAGCATAAAGATAAGCTCGATTCCCGACGAACGCACCCGAGCGCAGTCCGACGACGAACTCGCCGTCACCGCTTCGATCGAACCAACCGATCGGCGCCGCGTACCAGCCGCGCTCGGCCGGCTCGTGCTCGGTGATGAACCGTACCGCTTCGGGGCCGGGGACGCCGCCCACCGCCGACGTCGGATGCAGGCGCGACACCAGCTCGAGCACATGACGCCGCGCGGCGAGCTTGCCGCGAACCGGCGTGCGCAGGTGAAGCAAGTGCCGGAGGGTGCGCACCTCGGGCGTATTCGAGAAGTCGAGGCGCGAGCACAGCGGCGCGAGGTGCTCGACGATCTCGCGGATCACGAATTCGTGCTCGTTCCGTTCCTTGACGCTGGCGAAGAGCTCCGCGGCGCGGCTCGCGTCGCCCGAGCCGGCGAGGGCTTCGGTGTCCACGTCGAGGCCGGAGACGCGAATGAGGCGTTCCGGCGTGGCGCCGAGGAACGTCACTTTGCCGAACCGGAACGCGAACCGCGTCGATGAATCGCCCTGCGCGAGCTCGGAGAGCACGTCGGTGACGTCGACCGGTTCTGCGAAGGAGAGCGCCGTGCGCCCCGCGACCACCACTTTTTGGAAATCGCCGCGTTCGATTCGCGAACGCGTCTCTTCGACGAGCGCGCGGAACTCCGCTTCTGTCGCCTCGACGCGGCTGGTGATGGTGCGCGGCCCGGCCGGCGCGCGGTGCGGTCCGCGAGCCGCCGCCGAACGAAGCACACCGACGAGCGCTTCGGCCAAGTCGAAGAGCGGGCGACGGCGCGACTCGCTCGCCGCCTCGTCGCCGCGGAGCGCGACGCTCAGGAACGCCGCGTCGCGGGTCCGCGCATAGGTGAATCGCGGAAAGACGAACCGGGCGTCCCCAAATTCGGACCACGGTTCTTCGCGTGCCCAACCCGCCTGAAATGCAAAACCGCCGAAGCAACGCGGCGACGGCGCGCCCAAGTCGGGCGACGCGGTCACGACGCGACCGAGGAGCGCGCGGGCTTGCTCGCGGATCTGCTCCATTCGATCGGGGCCCGAGCCGACCAAGGTTTCGACGGCGCCGAGTGCCGCGAATGCCGGACCGTCCGCGGGATGCCAGAGCACGGCTTCGGTGTTCGGATCGGCGTCGAGAAGTGACTCGAGCGGCGCCACCGGCGCAGGAAGCGTCGCCACGACGATCGCGTTCTTGTCTCGAGGCTCGTCGAACGCCGCTTCGAGCCAATCTGCCACGCCCATGGGCCTCTCGGTCGCGGGCAAGGGCAGCGCGGGGGTCGTCATGAAACGGGCCTCGGCCGAGCGACGTACAGGTGACACACGCCGAACGTCAATGGCGACGTTTCGAGCACCTCGAGGCCCGCCTCCGTCATGATGTTCGCGAAATCCGCGGCGGGCGGAAACGCGGCGATCGAGCGTTGCAGATAGCGATACTCGCGCGAACCGGAGAGCAGCCCACCGACCCACGGCACGACGGTCTGCACGTGGAAACGCGCGAGTGGACCCAAGAGACCCGCCCTCGGTTCGGACAGCTCGAGGATCGCGATGCGCCCGTCGGGCCGCGTGACGCGCGCCATTTCGCGAAGCGCGCGCGGCCGATCCGGCACGTTCCGGATCCCGAACGCGATGGACACCGCGTCGAACGCGCCGTCACCGAACGGAAGCCGCTCGGCGATGCCGGCTTCGAGCTCGACGCGATCGGCGAGGCCCTCGTCGCGGATTTTCTTTTTCCCGATTTCGAGCATGCCCATCGACGGATCGACGCCGGTGACGCGCAGGTCGGGGTGAAGCTTCGCGATGAGGATCGCGAGATCGGCCGTCCCTGTCGCGAGATCGAGGACCGATTTCGCCTCGTCGAGGTTCATCGCGGCGACGGCTCGACGCCGCCACCCTTGGTCGATCCCGAGCGACAAGAGCCGGTTCAGAAGGTCGTAGCGACCGGCGATCGCGTCGAACATGTCGCCGGAGCCATCTCGCGGCGGTTCTGGGGTCGACGACCCGGGAGCGGCGGTCACGTGGGCGTCGTAGGTATCGCCGCGTGCCGCGTCAAGACTTGGGTAAAAACCGCGGATTCGTTTCGGGCCTGTGGCGCCAGGCTGTGGCATGCTCGCTCGCGATGCGACGCGCCGTGCTCGGTCTCCTGGTGGGATGCCTGCTCGTCTTGGGGTTTCCCCGAGCGGCGTCCGCGGCGACCATCGCGACCCACGTCGACGAAGCGCCGGACGAGTCGTTCAGCGAGTACGTCCCTGGCGCGGCGGCGCTCGAAGGGCGGCTCCTCGCGCCGTGCTGCTGGGACGCGAGCCGTCAGACCCTCGACATTCACGGCTCGCCCATCGCGAACGAACTCCGTCGCGAGATCCGGCATCGGTTGAAGGCCGGCGAAACCCCCGACGCGATCCAGGCCGATTTGGTTCGCCGCTACACGACGAAGATCCTCGCCGTTCCGCCGGACAATCCGCTGCCGCGCCTCGGGACGTACCTCTCGTTCGGGCTCTTCGGCGCCGGCGGCCTCGCGACGGCCATGGTCGTGCGCTGGCGCCGGCGTTCCAAGGACGCTCGCAAGAAGAAGCCGGAGTCGCCGTCTCCCGACGCCAAACGCGACGAGTGGGACGAGAAGCTCGACGAAGCGCTGGACGAACAGGACTGACGAGCAAGACCGACGAGCCTCTCCGGGCGTGCCGACTGACCGCGGTTAGGCGCGGCGACGCGCGACGGGGCCTTTTTCGACGGGCGCTTTTTCAGCGGGCGCTTTTTTTCGCGTCGCCCCGCTCTTCGTTTGTTTTTTGGCGCCGGGAGCGGACTTGGCCTTCGCTGTGGGGGCGCTCGGCGGCTTCCGTCCGAAGGTAGGCTCGGAGCGAAATAGCTTTTCGGCCGCCTCTGCGGCGCGAGCGGCGCGCTCGGTCTGCCCGCGCATTTCCATCAAGAAGCGACTCGGGATCTGCGGACGCTCGGCGCCCCACTTCATGCGCGCCTTGCAGAAGGAGAGCGTCAGACGGTCCTTCGCGCGCGTGACCCCGACGTAGCAGAGCCGTCGTTCCTCCTCGATGCCGATGCCCGACGAGTCTTCCACCGAGCGCTTGTGCGGCAGAAGGCCCTCCTCCATCCCGACCATGTACACGTGCGGGAATTCGAGCCCCTTGGCGCTGTGGAGCGTCATCAACGTCACCGATGCCGGCCGGTCGTCGTCGGTCTTCAAGTCGTCGCGGGCGAGCGTGGTCTCGTCGAGGAAGTCGCGTAGCGACGGGTTTTCGGTCTTCGACTGATAGTGAGCAAGCGTGTTCACGAGCTCGCCGAGCACTTCCCAGCGCGCCTCGGCGTCGCCGGGGTTCTTGTAAGCGCGCTCGAGCTCGCCCTTGTAGCCGATCTCGGTGAGCAACTCGGCGACGCCCTCGACCCAGGGCACCTCGGTGAGCCGCGTGCGATATCGATTCAATAAATCGCGAAAGCCGAGCACGCGCGCCTCGGCGTGGTGCGGCACGTCCGCGTCGCGAACGGCTTCCGGCAACACGTCCCAGAGCGACTTCCCCTCGGCGACGGCGCGCTTCAACAAGCTCTCGACGACCGAGTCACTGATGCCGCGTCGCGGCGTGTTGATGATGCGGAGCAGCGACACTTCGTCCGCGGGGTTCGCGAGCACCTTGAGGTACGCGAGCACGTCGCGAATCTCTTTGCGGTCGTAGAACGATTGGCCGCCGACGAGGAGGTACGGAACCTTTTCGCGCCGGAGCTCGACCTCGAACGCCCGCGGTTGCTCGTTGGTGCGAAACAGGATCGCGAAGTCGCGCGGGTTCATCCGCTCCGTCGACTCGACGGTGAGCTTCGCCTTGATCTCCTTCACGACTTCCTCGGCTTCGTCGGTCTCGCTCTCGAATCGAATGAACCGCGGGATGTCGCCCCCAACTCGAGACGCGCGGAGCACCTTGTCGTGACGGCTCCGGTTGTGAGCGATGAGCGTGTTCGCGAGGTCGAGAATCGTTTCGCGGCAGCGATAGTTCGATTCGAGGCGAACGACGGTCGCGCCGGGCCAATCCTTACCGAAGCTCAGGATGTGCGCGACCTCCGCGCCGCGAAACGCATAGATCGACTGATCATCGTCGCCGACCACGCAGAGGTTTCGGTGCTTCTCGGCCAGCGCACGAACGATGCGGTACTGAAGCGCGTTCGTGTCCTGGTACTCGTCGATCAAGATGTGGTCGAAGCGGGTCGCCTCGGCCGCCCTGACGTCTGCGAAGCGCTCGAACAGCTCCTCGGTGCAGAGGAGAAGGTCGTCGAAGTCGACGGCACCGGCCGCTCGGAGCGCCGACTGGTACTTGGCGAAAGCGAGCGCGGCGAGGTGCTGTCGGTCCGTATCAGCGACCTTCTCCGCCTCGGCGGGGCGGATGCCGCGCGTCTTCCAGCTTCCGATCTGAGACAGGAGGTCACCGGGGCGCAGGGTCTCGTGTCCTACACGCAGATCGCGAAGCGCGCTCCGAGCGATGCTCTCCTGCTCGTTGCCGTCGTAGATGGAAAACTCCGCGGGGTAACCGAGGTGCTGGATGTTCCGGCGCAAGATCCGGACGCAGAGCGAGTGAAACGTCGAGATCTCGGGTCGCTGAGCACCTTTTCGTCGCTTACCGAGCAGCGCGAGCGCGCGCGCACGCATCTCTCGTGCCGCCTTGTTCGTGAAGGTGACGGCGAGGATGCGCTCGGGGCGCACGCCGTCTTGAATGAGCTTCGCGATGCGCACGGTGATGACGCGCGTCTTTCCCGTCCCCGCGCCGGCAAGAACGAGGAGTGGACCCGATGCTGTCGTGACCGCAAGGCGCTGCTCGTGGTTGAGATCGGCGATCGACATGTCGTTCGAGCGCATCCCGTGCCCGCGCGCGTGCACACGGTCAATAGGAACGTTTCGAAAGTGGACGTGTTCGAACGTTCTTGACTAACATCGAAAGGAAGTGCTCTCTCTATGTTGCATGACCGATCGCAGTGCGGCGACGGTACCGAACACGACGATCGTGATCGGGTTCATCGGCGAAACCGAGCGCCGATGTCCGAGACCGCTGCCCACGCCGACGAAAGGGCATAGTTGAATGGCGTCGGCCGTCGCGCTCCACATCGAGCAACACGGCCGCGGACGACCGACGGTGGTGCTTCTGCACGGCTTCGCAGGAAGCGCGCGCAATTTCGGGCCGCAAGTTCGGTTTCTGCGTGAGCACCACCACGTCGTGACGTTCGATCTTCGCGGCCATGCGCGGAGCGAAGCGCCGGAAGATCCGTCGGCGTACGAACCCCAAGAGTTCGTCGAGGACGTCGGTCGCGTGCTTCAGGAAGTGAACGCGGAGACGTGCGTGCTCGGTGGCGTGAGCATGGGGGCGAGCATCGCTCTCCGGTTCGCGCTCGCGCGACCGAGCGCCGTACGCGGACTCTTGCTCGCGTCGTTCCCGTCGAAGGGGGACGCGTCGGCGTCGTCGTGGGCGATTCGATTCGCGAACGCGCTCGACGAGCGCGGCTCCGAATCGGCGGGCGAAGAATTCGTCTGGGGTGGCGCGCGCTACGACGCGGCAGCCGCGCGACTCATCCGCCAAGGCTTCGTCGAACACTCGCCGCACGCGCTCGCGTCGATCCTGCGACGCACCCTCGCGGTGATGCCGAGCGTCGACGAGATCGACGGACTAAAAAAAATCGACGTGCCGACGACGATCGTCGTCGGCGAAAACGACACGCCCTCACGTGGTCCTTCGACGGCGCTCGCGAACGCAATTCACGGCGCGGAGCTCGTCGTCATGCCGTCAGTCGGTCACGTGGTGAATCTGGAAAACACCAACGGATTCAATGCAATCACTGCGAAGCTCTTGTCGCGATTCTAGCGTGCGGCGAAATGCCGCCGCTCCCGTTCACGCCGCGGGTTCGGCGGAGCGTCGCGGTTTTCGAAGATCCCCCGGCGGCGCGCGCCCAAGCACAACTGACGTAGCGCCACAACATGTTGTGTTGACACGTGACACTAGATGGCAATATATGTGCTGTAAGCCGGTCCGAGCGAGGGCAATCGATTCGGTCAGGCAAGGAGGAACGCATGGCTGCTAAGAAAAAGAAGAAGAAGAAGGCTGCTAAGAAGAAGACCGCCAAGAAGAAGGGTGGTCGGAAGAAGGCCGCCAAGAAGGGCCGCAAGAAGGCCAAGAAGAAGGGCCGCAAGAAGAAGGCCCCCGC
>DATBBD010000202.1:0-2897 GCA_036271175.1 Polyangiaceae bacterium
GAGGCGCTCGCGGCGCGCTTCGACGCCGCCATCGGCGTCATCATCACCGACTCGGTCGGGCGTCCCTTTCGCTTCGGCACGGTAGGCATCGCGATCGGCGTGTCGGGCTTGCCGCCGCTCTGGGATCAGCGCGGCGCGTTCGATTTGTTCGGCACGCGGCTCGAGCAGACGATCACGGCGCTCGCCGATCAAGTCGCGGCCGCGGCCGATCTCGTCGCCGGGCAGGCCGCCGAACGGCGCGGCATCGTGCACGTGCGCGGGCTCTCGTTCCCCGTCGTTGAATCGGCCGCGAGCGCGCTGGTGCGCCCGGTAACCGAGGACTTGTACGCGCGCGCCGCCAGACCCGGAGCGCGCTCGTGAGCGCGACGTCGTTCCGTTCGATCGTCGCCCTCTCGGGTGGCGTGGGCGGCGCCCGCTTCGCCGACGGGCTCGCGATGATCGCCGGAAGCGCACTCACCGTCGTCGTCAACACCGGCGACGACTTCGTCCATTGGGGGCTCACTGTCTCTCCCGACGTCGACACCGTCATGTACACGCTCGGCGGCCTCTCGGACGACGAACGCGGCTGGGGGCTTCGCGGCGAGACGTTCGAGACGCTCGAGCGCGTGCGCGCGTTCGGCGGCCCTGCGTGGTTCATGCTCGGCGATCGCGACCTCGCGACGCACCTCACGAGAACGGACGCGCTCGCCCGCGGCGAGACGCTCACCCAGATCACGGCGCGCCTCGCGAAATCGGTCGGTATCGCAGCCACGATTCTGCCGATGTCGGACGCGCCGTGTCGCACGATGATCCACACGACCGAAGACGGCGTGCTCTCGTTTCAGGAGTGGTTCGTAGGGCGTCGCGCCGCGCCGCGGGTGCGGCGGGTCGAATTCGTCGGCAATCCGCCCGCGACGCCCGAGGTGCTCGACGCGCTTCGTGCGGCAGATCTCGTCGTGATCGGCCCGTCGAACCCGTTCGTGTCGATCGATCCGATCCTGTCGCGACCGGGGGTCAGCGACGCACTGATCGGCCGCCGGGTGATCGCCGTGAGCCCGATCGTCGGCGGGCGAGCCGTCAAAGGGCCACTCGCGGAAATGATTCCATCCCTCGTCGGCGATGCCCCGTCGGCGGCCGCGGTCGCGAACTATTACGGCGAGCTGCTCTCCGGGTTCGTGGTGGAACGCGGCGACGACGCGGCGGTCTCCGGCGTCCGAGTGCACGCGACGGACACCATCATGAAGACGCGCGCCGATCGCGAACGCCTGGCGGCCGAGGTTCTGTCCTTCGCCGAACGCCTGCGTTGACGGAAAAGCCGGCCATGGGTTTGTTCGCGTTGGTTCCGGCGAAGCGATTCGAAGCCGCCAAGAGTCGCCTCGGCGGCGTGCTCGACGGCGCCGAGCGAGCGGGGTTCGCGCGCCGGATGTTCGAGCACGTCGTGTCCACGCTCGGCGCGTCGAACGCGTTCGAGCGCCTCGCCGTCGTGACCGACTCCGACGAAGTGGCGCGGCTCGCCGAGGGTCTCGGCGCGCTCGCCTTGTCGGATCCTGCGTCGGCGCGCACCCTCGCCGATCGCGTCGACGCTTCGCTCGCCGAGCTCGAGCGACACGGCGCGACCGCCGCGTTGGTCGTCATGGGCGATCTCCCGACGTTGACGGTCGACGACGTCGGGCGCCTCGTGCGCGGGCTCCAAGTCGCCGATGTCGTCGTCGCGCCCGACGGACGCGGCCATCACACGAACGCCCTCGGTCTCCGTGTGCCGGCGCCCTTTCGCACCCATTTCGGGGACGCCGAAAGCCTCGCTCGTCACCGAGAAACCGCGACGGCCGCGAGCCTCACGGTCAACGTCGTCGAAACGCCGGGGCTCGCCTTCGACGTCGACACCGAGGCCGACTACGCGACGCTCGGGCGCTTGAAGCGGTAGCGCTCGTCGGCGGCGAGCGCGGCGTACGTGCCGAACCGCGTATCGCCGTCGGAAACGCGGTCGAGCGCCTCGGTTTCGTCGGTCTCGGCGACCAAGGGAAACTCGCGAAGGGCTCGATACAAAGTGTCGCGCTGAACGGGCTGTCTGCCGGCGCCGCGGATCAGCGCGCGCAAATCCGACGGCGAGGTCCGCTGTCCGTGCGTCGCGCCCGCCGACGTCGAAATGCTTTCGTTGATAAGCGTGCCGCCGAGGTCGTTCGCACCGGCGGAGAGCAGCGCCCGGGCGCGCTCGGGCCCTTCCTTCACCCACGAGGCCTGAATATTGCGAATGTCGCGGCCGAAAAAGAGGCGAGCGATCGCGAAGAGCCGGAACACCTGATCACGCGACGGCCCGGGCCGCACGTTCGGAAGGAGGCTCTTTCTGAAGAGCGGCGCCTCGCTGGCGATGAACGACAGCGGCACGAACTCGGTGATCCCGCCCGTTTCACGCTGGAGCCGGCGAAGCACGTCGAGGTGCGCGGCGAGCTCGGCGTTGGTCTCGATGTGTCCGAACATCACCGTCGACGTCGTCGGAATGCCGATGTCGTGGGCCGTGCCGATCACTTCGAGCCACTCTGCGGTGGTGATGCGGCCGCCAGCGAGGCGCTTGCGCACGCCGTCGTCGAGGATCTCCGCCGACGTTCCCGGGATCGAGCCGAGCCCGGCGTCTTTCAGCGCGAGCAAGTAGTCGCGAATCGAACAGCCGGAGAGCCCGGCGCCGTACTTCACCTCTTCGGGCGAAAAAGCGTGCACATGGATCTTCGGCACCGCCTTCTTCACTGCCCGACACAGGTCGACGTAAATGCTCCCCGCGACTCCGGGCGCGAGCCCGGCCTGGATGCACACCTCGGTCGCGCCGAGCTCGTACGCTTCCGCGGCGCGACGGGCGACCTCGTCGTGATCGAGAAAATAGCCTTGCTCGGAGCGGTGGGTCCGCGAGAACGCGCAGAACTTGC
>DATBBD010000203.1:0-7514 GCA_036271175.1 Polyangiaceae bacterium
GCTTCAGGCGCAGCAGTGCGATACCGTTTTCAAAGCCGGATGCGTGGGCCCGGGACCGATCAATTGCCCCGCATTCCCCAACGCCGGCTGCGTGAACGGCACCTGTCAGGGAATGGGTCTGACGACCGGCCCTGTCGACGCAGGCACGCTCACCTGTAACGAGCGACAAATCGATATCCAGAACGCGCTGTCGCCGATCATCGCGAGCATCGGGCTCGATTGCGCCGTCGACGACGATTGCTCACTGACCAGCCTCGTCGCGTGCGCGTCGAACTGCGGCGTGCTGGCGTCGAAGTCCGGTTTGGCCGCAGCCAGCGCGGCGCTCGCGTCGGTCACGACGTCACAGTGCGACCCCTTCACCGCGGCCGGTTGTACGCCGCTCGCGCTGCCCTGCCCGTCCCCCGGAGTGCCGAGGTGCATCGATCAGACATGCAAGCGGTGATCCCCGGCATTGACGCCGGCGCTCCGTGATTCGCGACCGGTGAACAGCGGAGGCCGCGTCGCGTCGCGGCCTCCGCACTGCGCGATTCGATTCGATGCACCTCGGCTCAGCCGTCGGCGAGAAACCGTGCGCGAATTTCCGGTGTCGGAACGCGGCACGATTCGGTGCGTCCGAACCACGCATAGCGCCGTGCGGAGAAGAATCGATAGAACGCGTCGCGAATGGGTCGCGGAATGATCGACAAGAATCGGAGCCAACGCACGGCTCCGTCGAGCTGCCCCGCGATGCGCAGGGCAGCGGTGCTCTCGACGTACGACGCCGCGCCGTCGATCAACGCGACCGTCTTCAGATCGCCGGGCAAGCCGTGCTCGACCGAAAGCCGCCTCCCGACGTCCGACTGCAACGAGGCGAACCTGAACCGACGCTGCGAGTCGTGGTCGATGATGAAGTTCACCGATGCATTGCAGACGTTGCACACTCCGTCGAAGAGAACGACGCTGCCGGACGGCTCGGTCATGCTCGGGAATATGGGGCCGGCACGACGTAGGCGCAATTTGGCGTGTTTTCCGGCCATAGGCGGCGATCGATACCCGCGCCGTCGTTTGGGTCGAGTGTGCAGCGACGTGCACACTTCGGCGCGCCGGCGCTTTTGCACACCACCCCGCGGCGGTCGCCGCGCCCTTTTGGACAACCGGAAACTCCCGTACGGTTCCACGTTGGGCCTTTCGCCGGCCGCGTCGCGTGGGTACACAGGACCACGTCTCATGGGGCGCCGCTCGCACGCTCATTCGCCGAAGCGATCCTCGATCGCGACGATCCGCGCCGCCACGGTGATCGTCTCGGTCGCGTTCTCGTTCGCCGGGTGTCGTCAGATTCTCGGCGACAATTTCGTGCTCGAGTCGGATGCCGGGTTGTTCAGCACCGCGAATTGTGCCGAGACCGGGTACCCGTTGCGGCCGCCGGCGGGACAGTCGCTCGATCAAATCGAGTTCGTGGTCGCGATGCGGACCGACAGCTATGGCGATGACAAGGGGCCGTACAAGAACCTCGGCTTCAATCTCGACCAGACCTGTACGCGGAGCGTCGGTCCGACGAGTTGCCAAGAGCCGGTGTGGGCCACGGCCGATCACCAAGACGCCCCGGGGGGCGTCGACAACGCGTCGGCGAACATCCTTGCCGGGCTCAATCAGGGTCCAGCCTTCGCCAACTACGATACCCTTACCGAAAACACCGGTGCGCGGGCGTACCTCGTGCGCGTGCGCGGGTACAACGGTCTCGCCGACGACGACACCGTCGAAGTGAGCTTCTTTTCCGCCTCGACGAACCCGCCCCCAGCTCCCGTGGTCACCCCTGGAGTGGCCCCGCCTCCTGTGATCACGCCTCAATGGAAGGGCAAGGACGTCTGGCTCGTCGGGGGAGACTGGGTCGACGGAAACTCGGTCGATTCGCCCAAATACGTCGACCACGCGGCATACGTGACCGGCGGGGCGCTCGTCGCTCACTTCGATACGCTTCAGACCGGTTACCCCTTCGGGGGTTACGAGACCCTCGATAAGGTGGTGTTGAAGGCGGACATCCGCGTCGCGAACGGAGAACACGAGCTCGCGAACGCCGTGCTCGCCGCGCGCTGGGGGCTGCGCTCGATACTCGGGTTCACGAGCTTGGCGACGAAAAGATACCCCGATTGCCGTGACCCGCGCGAGGTACCGAACGATTTCAACTATTGGCAGGCTCTCGACAAGGTATGCGAGTACGTCGACATTCGGGTCGAGGGAGACGACCCTGCGGCGTCGTGCGACGGCATCTCCTTCGCGCAAGCGATGCACGGAATCCCCGCCGTTCTCGGCGATGTGTTCCCCGGGGTTTCCGACACTCCGTGCCCCGCGATCTTTGGCCCCGCGTTGTGCGAGATCGTCTCTCAGTCCGCGGACGCGGCGACCGCGTTCGATGGCGGGAGCGTGTCACTCGATGCCAGCTTGGTTCCCGAAGCGCACGACTGAGCGCGCGACGCGAAGGGGAGCGAACGATTCAGAACTCGCCGGCGAGGCCGACGGAACGTACTCCGAGAAGCGGAGTGAGACTCGCGTGGTGGACTGCATGAACCGTGTTCGGTGATGAAACCGGGACGGAGCGAAACCACAAGACGCCGCCGGCGACCGCACCCAGGATCCCGATGACGAATCCCGCGGTCGCGACGTCCGCGTCCGTTCTGAACCCGCTCAGCGCGTTTGCACTCGACTCGGGGCACTCCTTGTCGGGGCAACTCTTGGACACCTGCGAACGCTTCTCGAGCGCCAGGATGCCGAACGTCGTTCCCACGACGAGCCCGGCTGCCCCGACGCCGAGCAACGAATACGCGGGCCATCGCGGTTTCGGTTCTGGCAGCTTCGGAGGGGGCGGCGGCTTGGGGAGGTCGAACAGAATGGGGACGATGGAACCCGCCGCGAAGGTGCGAACGACCTGCGGCTCGGAACGGTCGGCGTGGATCACCTGGAACACGTGGGTTCCCGGGTCGAGCTCGATGACGAATCTTCCCGTCGGCACGTCCTCGGGCGGACCCGGTTCGCGCGTTCCGGCGACGAACAGAGTCTTTTCGCCGTCGGGGCGGCGGGGCTCGAGCGGGGCCCCATCCACCAAGAGCTTCGCGTTCGCAACGCGCATCGTGACGTCCGCCGAGGCGAGCTTGCCGCGAATCTCTTCGAGTTGAACGCTCGCGGCCGTCGACAGTGCATCGGGGAGCGTCGCAGCGTCGGTCGTCGCGCTCTCGGCCAAGGCATCGGTGAGCGTTCGCCGCGCCTGCGTGTACCGACCGAGCGCGCGCTGGCAGAAACCGATGTTGTACAGGGTGACGACGTGGGGCCGGAGCCTGTTCGAGCGCTCGAACGAGCCGAGCGCCTCTTCCCACTTTCCGCTTCGCGCGAACTCGACGCCGGCTCGAAATGTCTCGCGCGCTTCGACGACTTCTTGGCGAGCGGTGTCGTCTGCCGCGCCGGGACCGGACGACGAATTCTCGTCCGCTCTCGCTGTTCCAATGCCCAAAGTGGTGGCTCCGAGAGCCATCGCCACCGCGATCGCGATTCCTGACCCGGGCCGCATCTCGGGTTGCGGTTAGAAGGGGGGTTCCTCGGCGAGCCCGCCGAGAATCGTGTTGGAAGGGTGTGGCCTTGTCGGAGTCACCGGTTGGACCTGTTGCTTGGCAAGGTGCGGCGTCGCGAAGGTGCGATGGCGCTCCCCCGACTCGGTACGTTCCTTAGCCGAAGCAGCCAAACCGGTTACTCCCTCGCGGGGACTCGTTGCCTCGTCGTCACTCGACAGGACCAATTGCGCGCCCGGGGTCGGCTGCGGCACGTCGAGACTTCTCGCGGCCGGCGCGCGGTCCAGCTTGGCGATGTCGCTTCGATCCTCGGGACGCGCGGTGTTCGAAGCCCACCACCCCACCACGGCCGTGACCGCGAGTGCGGCGACGAGCGCGGCTACCCCGACCCATCTCCCGGTCGCTCGGGTTCCCTTCGCTCGCGCGCTCCACGCTTGCTGCGCGTTGTCGCGTTCGCCGGTTGCGTGCGCTTCGAGCACCTTCTGCACCTCGTCCAGATCGCTCAGCCGTTCTTCTCGCTCGCGAGCGAGCATGCGACTCACGAGCTCGACAACGTCCGCCGGCGCATCGGGGAGCACGCGATCGAGCGGCGTAATCCCGTCGCCCATGAGGCGCTTCAATACTTGACCGAGGTTGTCACCCTCGATGGGTCGCCCCCCGGAGAGGCTCTCGTACAAGATCACGCCGAGGGCCCACACGTCCGCACGACCATCGATGAGCGGTTCGCCGAAGCCCTGCTCGGGTGCCATGTAACAGGGCGTTCCCAGCATCGTCCCGGTGCTGGTGAGGCTCGCCGAGTCGCCGGGCTCGTTCTCCGCGGAGACGAGCTTCGCGATACCGAAGTCGAGCACCTTGATGCGTAACGTTCCGTCGGGGCCGCGGGAGAGGAAGATATTGTCCGGTTTCAGATCGCGATGAACGATGCGCTGCGCTTGCGCCGCTGCGATCGCGGACACGACGGGAAGCAGAATGCTCGCCACTTCGCCGAGCGGGAGCCGCTCTTCGCGCGACAGCTTCGCGCGCAGGGTCTCGCCGTCGAGGAGATCCATGACGATGACCGGCTGATCGTCGTCGTCGAACACGTCGTGGACGTAGACGACGTTCGGATGCCGGATCGACGCCGCCGTTCGCGCCTCGCGCAGCAATCGGCGGCGCAGGTCGGCGCGCGCGCTCGAGTGCCCCCGCAGCATCTTCAACGCGACGGGTTGCCCGTCTTCCAGGCGCGTCGCCGCCCAAACCACGCCCATGCCACCACGCCCGATCAGACGCTCCAATCGGTAGCGCCCGGCGATCAGCTGTCCCGCTGCCAGTTCGGGCGTTTGCATCGTTGAAACCTTGGCGAAGCCGCTCGAGCGCGGCGTTCGCCACTTCATCGTTCAGGTGACGTCGTGCTCGTCCAACATGTTGTAGAGAGTGCGCCGGCTGACGCCGAGTACGCGGGCAGCAAGCGTCCGATTGCCCCCCGTCTCTTTCAGCGCGCTCGCGAGCGAGCGACGTTCTGCGTCGCGCCGCTCGCGTTCGAGCACGCCGACCAGCGGTTTGACCCCCGCGGTCGACGTGGGTTGCGTAGCGAAGGTCGGGTGAGGGGATTGTTCCCGGATCACGTCGTCGACGCCGATGCTCGGCCCTTCGGCGAGGACGACCAACCGCTCCACGAAGTTCTGGAGCTCGCGTACGTTTCCGGGCCATCGTTCGCGCCGCAACAAGCGAAGCGCGCCCTCCTCGAAGTGAAGCTCCGCGCGTCGGTTCACCTCGGCGAAGAGCTTGCAAAAATGGCGAGCGAGAGGCTCGATGTCGTCGCGGCGAGTGCGAAGGGGTGGGAGCCACAGCGGGACGACGGCGAGTCGATAAAACAAGTCGGCGCGGAACTCCTCGCGCTTCATCATGCCGTCGAGATCGCGATGTGTCGCTGCGATGATGCGCACGTCGACGTGCACCGTTTCGGTGCCGCCGAGGCGCTCGAACTGACGATCTTGCAAGACGCGGAGAAGTTTCACCTGCATGGCCGGCGTGATGTCGCCGATCTCGTCGAGAAACAGTGTACCGCTTTGCGCAAGCTCCACTCGGCCGGGCTTTCGTGTGACGGCGCCGGTGAACGCGCCTTTCTCGTACCCGAAAAGCTCGCTTTCCAGGAGCGCGTCGGGAAGCGCCGAGCATTGAATCTTCAAAAACGGCATTCCGCGTCGCGGGCCGAGCTCGTGGATCGTTCGCGCCGCGACCTCTTTACCGGTGCCGCTCTCGCCGCGAATGAGCACCGTCGCCGTGCTGCGCGCCGCTTTCTCGACGAGTTGTTGAACCCGATGCATCGCTTCGGAAGCGTGCACGAACGACGTCGGTGCGGAGTCCGACAATTCGCACGCTAGATGATCTTTCGCGTCCATGTTCAGCTCCTCGGCCGATTCGCCCACGTTCGACGACCCGCAGCAAGGGCTGCTTCATGCCCACTTCCCACGCCCAACGAATCCCGCAAGAATCATGGCTGGACCAGCAGCGGGCGCCAACTCGGCCGACGGGTCTGTAGCCCCCAATTTCAGGGGCGTGTCCGGAGCGCCGCCGTCTTCCGGCGAGGGTTGGCGAGAGATGTGGCCAGAAACGCTAGTCTTTCTGACTGGTCCAGCTAAGGGGCCGGCTCGGTCCCCTTGCTAGCGTCACGGCATCGAGCGTTTAGTCCCCACCTACTCTGCGCGTCTCGTTCAAGCGTTCGCGCGAACCGTTTGGCCCTCCAAGATCGTTCCTGCGGAGGCGCTCGACATGATGCCGGCGCACGGTCCCGACGAGCGTGTTCCGGTGGCGGATGCGCACGCCAAGCTCCAGCGCGCGATCGCGTTGACGGGCGATGTGGACCTGGGGCTCAAGGCCGGCGCTGAATTCCGACGCCACGAGGCGGGCGCCTTCGATTGTGCGGTCCGCTCGGCTGCGACGATCCGCGAGTCGCTTCGGGTCGCGGTCCGATACTTTCGCCTGCTCAGCGACGTGGTCGAGGTGCGGATCGAGGGGCGGGGCGACCGCGTCACCGTTCGCTTCGAGGCCTCGGCGGAGCTCCCGCGCGCCATCTCCGACTTCCAGGTCGCCGCCTTCTATCGCGGCCACCCTCAATGCTGGGTGTCCGACGTGCCGGTGGAGATCTTCTTCAAGCATCGCGCCCCGGAGAACACGCTCGAGTACGAGCGCACGTTTCGCAACGCGATCGTACATTTCGACGCTCCCATCGAAGGGTTCACGTTCGGTCGCGATTGTCTCCGCGAGCGCATGGTGACCGCGGACCGCGAGGTGCACGAGATCGTGACCGCGCACCTCGAGGCGGTTCTTTCCGCGCTGCCCAACCCGCGCCGGCTCGAACAAGACGTGGTCGCGGTCGTCGCACGTGAGCTCTCTACCGGAAGCCCGAGCATCGAGCGCGTCGCGCGCGCCTTGCACGTCAGCGCGCGGACGCTCGAGCGAAAGCTGCGCCGGGAAGGGACGACGTTCACGGCGCTCCTCGACAATTTCCGCCGGAATCTGGCACTCGACTTCGTGTCGGCCCCGACCTTCGACGCGCGCCACGTGGCTCGGTCGCTCGGTTTCACCCAGCGGGGCGCATTCTCTCGCGCGTTCAAGCGGTGGACGGGCCGGACGCCGGAGCGGTATCGGCGAGCGGTGCTGAACGTGAACGAACCTGCCGATCGTTCCGACGTCGCGTTCGCCTGAGGCACGACCGTCGCCGCGCGCGTCCGCGCCGCTCTCAGTCGAACGCGATTTCGATCCACGACGTGTGCGTCGCGCCGGGGTCGACCGATAGCAGCTGCTCTTTGGTGTTCAACGCGTTGCCCGGCGACGTCCAGGGCTCGAGACACACGAAGTCTTTGCCGGCCAATGACCACACGACCCACCGCGTGAACTCCGGGGAGCCGCGCACGTCGATCCGCGAGCCGTCACCGAGGTGAAGCGCGCTCGACGTGCTGCCGTGATCGAGCAGATGCAGATCGACCTCGGGCACCG
>DATBBD010000204.1:0-7086 GCA_036271175.1 Polyangiaceae bacterium
ACGAGCTCGCCGGGGACGGACGCCGGGTGCATTCCCGCGACGTGCCTCTCGAGCTCGAAGAACTGCGGCGTCATTGCCGACGGGTGCGGCGGCACGGTCTCGTGCGGTACCTGCCCGAGCGGAGAAGGCTGCGGCGCGGGCGGCATCGCCAACGTGTGCGCCGCGGGCTCGTGCACCGCGAAATCGTGCGAGGCGCAGGGCAAAAACTGCGGGCTCATCTCCGACGATTGTTCACTGCCGCTCGATTGCGGCACCTGCGCCGCACCGGAAAGCTGCGGGGCCGGCGGCGTCGCGAACGTGTGCGGGTGCGAGCCGATCGCCGGCGCTTGCACCGGCAAAGATTGCGGCACGGTCGTGGACAGTTGCGGCAGCGCACAGATCTGCGGCTCGTGCATCGCGCCGAACACCTGCGGCGGCGCCGGCACGGCGAACCTGTGCGGCTGCGCGAAAGCGACGTGCCCGGCAGGGACGTGCGGGTACATCCCGGACGGCTGCGGCGGCGTCTTGAACTGCGGCGCGTGCACGACCGGGGTCTGTGGCGGCGCGCCCGCCGCCGGCGGCGCGGGAACGCCGAACGCGTGCGGTGCCGGCGCGTGCACCGTGACGACCTGCAAGGCGCTCGGCGAAAATTGCGGCGTCATTTCCGACGGCTGCTCGAGCACGTTGACCTGCGGCTCGTGCACCGCGCCCGAGACGTGCGGGGGCGGCGGCACCGCGAACGTCTGCGGCTGCACCAAGACGACGTGCGCCGCACAGGGCAAAAACTGCGACACGATCCCCGACGGTTGCGGCGGCGTCCTCGACTGCGGGCCGTGTCAGGATCCGCAAACCTGTGGCGGTGGCGGCACGGCGAACGTCTGTGGATGCGTGCCGACCACGTGCGCGGCGCAGGGCAAAAACTGCGGCACGATCAGCGACGCCTGCGGCGGTCTCCTGAACTGCGGCGCTTGCGACAGTCCGCTCGTCTGCGGCGGTTCCGGCGTGCCCAACGTGTGCGCGACGGCGGAGCGACCGCCGAGCTGCGTCGGCGGCGGCGAAGGCGCGGGCAACACCTGCGGCACGAGTAACGACGATTGCTGCGGCAGTAACCTCGTCCCCGCCGGCAGCTTCAATCGCGACGGCGATCCGACGTATCCGGCAACCGTCACCGCGTTCCGTCTCGATCGTTACCTCGTCACGGTCGGTCGCTTTCGCGCGTTCGTGAACGCCGGAAAAGGGACTCAAGCGAACCCGCCCGCGGATTGGTCCGGCGGCCACCCGAAGATCCCGAACAGCGGCTGGAACCCGGCGTGGGATCCGAACCTCGCTGCAGACACCAGCGGGCTCACGGTGGGGCTCGTATGCGAGTCGTATCCAACGTGGACCAACGCCGCGGCAGAGTCCGACAACAACCCGATCGTCTGTGCGACCTGGTACGACGCGATGGCGTTCTGCGGTTGGGACAATGGCTGGCTCGCGACCGAAGTCGAAGTCAGCGCCGCGCAGGAAGGCGAAAACGAACAACGGTACTTCCCGTGGTCGGTGCCGCCGGGGTCGACGACCTTCGACATCACCTACGCGAACTTCGCGGGCATCGCGGGATCGAGCGGCCACGTCACGCCGGTGGGCTCGAAAAGCCCGAAGGGTGACGGTAAATACGGCCAGACGGATCTGGTCGGCAACACCTACGAGTGGATGATGGACGTCTGGAATTCGCCGTACGCCCTCACGACGTGCGCCGACTGCGCCTACTTCGGCACTCAGACGACCGACCGCGTGATCCGCGGTGGCTCGTGGGCCATTGGGCCCGAGCCGAACAGTTTCCGCACCAACTACGGCATCAGCGCACGGCACGATCAGATCGGCTTCCGCTGCGCGCACCTGCCCTGAAAAAAACCGATTCACTCGGTCGGGGCGAGGGGCAGAGCCCCTCGAAGACAAACGCTCAAGGCTCGAAATCGTCGGCGGGTTTCTTCGCGGCGGGCTTGGGCGGCGGAGCCGGCGCTGCTTCGGCGGGCTTCGCATCGGTCGAGCCCGCGTTGCTCGCGGACGCGCCGTTGTCCGATTTGGGTTTGTGCCCCTTCTTCTTCGCGGGCGCCGCGGGCTCCGGCGCTTTCGGGGCGGAGGCGGGCGCGACGTTCACGGCGTTCTGCAGCTTCGTGAGCAGATCCGCGGTGGCGACCGAGACGTCTTTTCCGCGGTCGTGCATCAGCGGAAGGAGCCGCTCCGCGTCGCCGAGATTTTGCGACACGCTGGGGCGCTTCCCGGCATCGAACGCCGCGTCCACGCCGTGCTCGAGCCCCGGCGCATCCGTTCCAAGGCCGTCGATCGAGTGCATCGCGTCGCGCACGTTCGCAAGCAACGTCGCGAGGTCGCTCGACGCCGATTCGAGCACCTCGAGAAAATCCGAGTCGCTCCCCGCGGGCGTCCCGGTGTGCGAGAACGTCGTCGCCGGCTTTTGGTCGCCGTCGAGGCCGGTGACCGTGAGGTTCGGCGCGACCCCCGACTTGGCCAACGTCTCGGCGCGCCGCTTCACCGCCAGCACGACCTCGTCGGAGGTGGCGGTCGCGTCCGCACCCGACGTCGCGGCGAGGCGTTTGACGATCGCGTCGTGTCGGTCTTGCGCTTGGCCCATCGTGACTTGCGCTTGATAAAGATGGTCGAAGAACGCGTCGTAGCTCGCGTTGCCCGAGACGTACTCTTTGCCGGACGCGACGTCGGACGGCCCCGCGCCGCGCCGCACGCACGCGGACGTGAGAACGACGCCTGCGAGAACGACGGCCGACAGCGATGCCGACGAGAGGACGGCGAAGAAGGGGGCGCGGCGCGGTCGGCTCATGGACATCTCAGCAAGGCTCCCCAAAGCTCGGGCGAAGGATCTTTTTTGACGAAGAACAGAGAAAGCGCCCGTCCGCCGCGAACCCAGAGGGCTCCCTGGCCAGCGTCTTGGTCGGGCCCCGAAAGAGTAATCGCGTCCCCTTGAGGAACCAAATCCGCCGACAGCTCTTCGGCGCGAACCGTCCGGTTGCCGCTCGCGCCCTCGGTCCACTGAACGACGAAGCGGCCCCCCGAGACACCCGCCGCGGCCGGCGCGATCGCTTCTCCGCCGGGTCCGCCCGGCGGGAGCGAAAACGTCGAGGCGTGCCCGGGAAGATCGCCGACCGGCATGGTGAGGAGCTCGACATGCCAGGGCTCCGCGGCGCTCGCTCGGGCCGCATAGGCGACCAGTGCGGCTTTGGCGTTCGCGGCGACCGCGGGGGTTCCGACCAGCGAAGCGGTCGTATCAGAGGGCACGAGCTCGGTGCGTCGCGTGCCGTCTTCGTTCAACCACCCGATCAGGATTTTCCCCTGTTGCCCGCCATGACGGAACACGACGACGCTCCCCACGCCGGGGACCGTCGCCACGCGCGGCGTCGTGATCTCGGGGTGCTGGGCCTTCGAGGGCCAGATCAGCTCGGTGTCTTGCCCGATCGCGCGCGAAAAGCCGTCGGTGCCCGCGCCGACCGCGAACGGTTTTGCCGCGTCGACGGTGCGCTCCGACGCCACGGGCGCGTCGGCGTGATCGATCGCGAACGTGAGCGTCCCGGTCCGCCCCAGCGGAACGATGCCGAGCAACGTCGTGCTCGCGACGGTTTCGTCGAACACCTGGGTCGCGGCGAGCGACGCGAGGTCGATACGGAGACCCACCGCACGATCGCTCTTCGCGGCGAAGCCGACCGCGACGTCGTCGTCGTTGCCCGGCGCATCGGCGAGCACGATGGGCACCGCGAAAAAGGCGGAGTCCGCGAGGCGAACCGCGGTTTTCTCGAGTGTGCACTGGGGCGTCGGCAAGATGAGCACGCCGGCGACCGGTCGAATGACGGACGGCGGCGGGGCCGGCGCGGCTCGCCGCGCCACGGCGAGCGTCGCGGCCGCGGCCATCGGCCAGATGAGGCCCGCGGCGAGCGCGATGGCCAGGCTTCGACGCGTGAGACCGCCGATCAACGGCTCCGTACGCGGTGACGAGAAGGGCGCCGGAACGGGCGACGGCGGCGGTCGCGACGTCCGTGCCGCGAGGGGCAGCGGCGGTGGAATCGATTTCGTTCCGCGCTCCGTCGGAGCGTCCGCCGTCAGGTCGTCGTGCGAGTCGGTGTCGGCGCGGTGCTGCGGCGGGACGCCACGCGGTGGCGGCGGCAACGCCCCGGACGGCCGAAGGGTAGGGCTGCGTACCGGCGGTTGATCGGCGAGCGTCGGCAGAACGTCGCGAACCGGGATCGGCACGCTCACGCCGGGCTTCGGCGTCGGAGGGCGAAGCGGCGCTCGCGGTCGATTGCTCGGCACCGGCGGTGGCGGCGGCGTCTTCGACGTCTGAGACGGTGCGACCATCAGGGTGGTCGGAGCGAGCCCCTTCAAGAACGCCGCGTACCGCGCGACTGCGGGCTTCGGCGGCGACCGCGCCTCGGGGTCGAGCTTCGGCAGGTCTTTATCGCCCGGCGGGGGGAGACGAAGTGCCAAAGCGAGCTCGGGGACGGCCCTCGCGTGCATCCAATCCACGAACCCGGGCCGCCAGACCAAGGTGAACGACGGCAACGACCCGGTCGACAATGCGCGGGCAAGGGCGTCCAGCGGCACGACGTGCTGGTCGCCGCCGACATCGACCCATCGCCACTCGACTGTGTCGCTCACTCGGCAGCTCCGCAGACGAACCTCGGCACACGCCGAGATAACCCCTTTTTTTACCTGGTTGTCGCGCGCTCGGCAACGAATCACCCACGTTTTTCCAGCGTCGGCTGATCGCGGGTTCGGACGCCGAGCGCGGCGACCGCGATCACTCGATTCCTCGCGCTTTCCAGCGCTCGAATGCATGCGTGCACCGTCGCCCCCGTCGTCACTACATCGTCCACCAACACGACGGAGCGGCCGTGAAACGTCGCGATCGTCTCGAAGGCGCCCGCGACGTTACGGAGCCGGTCCGCTCGCAACAGATTTGCCTGCTCCGCGGTGACGCGCGTTCGGACGAGCGCGCGCGCCGTCGACTTTCGACCGAGTCGCCCGGCGACGACCGCGGCGACGAGCGCCGATTGGTTGTATCCGCGCTCTGCGAGACGCTTCCGGTGAAGGGGCACCGGAACGAACACGGCGTCCGGCGGCAGCATCCCCGCGTCGGCGGCTCGCGCGAGCCGCTCACCGAACGGGCGCGCGAGGTCCGGTCGGTTTCCGTATTTGAGATGCCGGATCGCTTCGCGAAGTGGACCTCCATAAGTGCCCAGAGCGACGACCGGTGTGCCGTCGGAAAGCGTGACCCTTTCGGCGAGCCCCGGCGCGAGCTGCTCGCAGACCGCACAGAAGAGCGACCCCACCGACGTCGACTCATCACACGCCGCGCAGCGTTCCGGCGCCGCGATCGCGACCAGGTTCGAGAAAGCCGTTACGACGAGGCGTGCGAGCCGCTGCACGCAGGGATTGTCGGCGCGCGAGGCGAATGGGTTTCGTGGGAGTTGAAGGTGGAGCTAAGGCTAGGGAAGAAGGTAAAGCTAGGGGTTAATGGGGCAGGCGCCGAACGTCGCCATTGCCACCTCGCAAGCGGACTTTCGAACGGGCAGGGACCCGTTCGACGCCACAACCCCCGCGGTCTCGGAAGGCCAGATCGCGATCCACCAATGAAGCGAGAGTGAGACTACCGGCGAACCCGGCGCGGGTCGTTGGGAGCATGCGAAGGTCGAGCGACGCAGCATGCGGATCTGAAGAAATCTCTAGCGAGTGAGACTACCGGCGAGCCCGGCGCGGGTCGCTAACGTTGCGAGAAAGTCGCGCGAGGCTTCTATCGAATCACAGAAGATTTCAACCCCTGCGCGACGATCGGCTTGGCCCAATCCGGCGTGCGACGGAGATTCGCGGGGGCGAGGATGGTGCCGTCTTTAACGTGGAGCACGAGGACGGGCTTCGGCGCGCGGCCGCGTTTGGGGTCGGCGCGCTTCGTATTGTCGAACAATTTGAGCTCGGCGAGCATCGGCAAGAGGCGTACGAGGTTTCGACGGCTCGAGTCGTAACGACGGCGAATGTCGGCTTCGGAAATGGCGTGACCGCCGGCGCGCACGCGTTCGGCGACGCGTTCGATGTGGAGCTCGGGGCTTTCGAGGCCGGCGTACCAGATGCGGAC
This sequence comes from Polyangiaceae bacterium, assembly GCA_036271175.1. GTDB lineage: Bacteria > Myxococcota_A > Polyangia > Polyangiales > Polyangiaceae > DASZVB01. The sequence continues at coordinate 6,119 of DATBBD010000204.1, forward strand.
GTCGTGTCCGGCGGCGAGCGCGCGCTCGAGGCGCGCGGTCATCGTGTCGCCGCCGAGCGTCGTTTCGAAGAAGAACTCGCGCCGATTCGCGATCGCCTCGTCGAGCCTTCGAACGCCGAGGGCCCACGCGGCGGCGTTCGCGTCGGTCTGATCGAGCGACGGATTCTTTTCGCGGATCGTGCGCGCGACTTCGTCGGGGTTCCAGTAGTCCCCGCCGCTCTCGCGAAGGAGCGCTCCGGCGATGCTGCTCTTGCCGGCGCCGTTCGTTCCGGCGAGCACCCAGATGCAGGCTCGGTCGTCAGTCACGTGCAGGCGTCAGCCACGACGACGAGCGGCCGCTACTGCGGCCTTGCCGAGCTTCGCGGGCGTCGCATCGAACAACGCGCGTCCGGCGCTCTTTGCGCTCGGCTTCTGCATGCGCTCGACCAAGTCGTCGAACTCGCCGTGCAACGCTTGCAATGGATCGTGCCGCTTCGCGACCAAGGCTTCGTACTCCTTCAACGAGAGCACGACCGCGCGCACTTCTTCGTATTTGGTGATCGCGACTTTTCCGCCGGCGGTCACTTTGTCCAGCACGGCGCCGAAACCGTTTTTCGCGTCGGTGGCGGAGACGGACTCGAATTCCAAAAGGAGCGCAGCGTCCATGTTGGACACTTTAGCTAACTTGGCCGATCCGTCAAACCCGAGCGCCGAACGAAACGCCGGACCGCGACGTGACCGAGTGTTGGGGCACGCGGGATCCCGTGGGCATCGCTGTGGGGACGAGGGCGGGGACGAAAACGGTGACGGGGCCGATTCCCCGGCTATTCGACGCCGAGGAGCTTCGACATCGACATCTCGTCCGCGGGCGTGAACGGGTACTGATCGAACTCTTTACTCGTCACCCACCGGTACGCGTAGACGTTCTGCTCGATGGGTTCGCCGCGGACGATCCCGCATTCGTAGAGGTGTAGATCGACGGTGTAGCG